>JBDTVD010000093.1:0-11382 GCA_040007375.1 Bacteroidota bacterium
CCGGGTTCGTTGTTAATGATAAGTATTCAAAAGGGTCAGTTCTTAAACGTGCTGGTGGACGCTCAGTTAAAACATCATAATGTGCGAAGAATAAAGCTTCATCACTAATTGGGAAAGAGAATGCAATACGTGGCATCACCGAAAACTGTGGTTCATAATCCTTAAATACCTTATCGATATCCCAGTTCTCTCTTGCAATTGTTGTTTTAGAATTCGGATCAACTGCTGCAGGAATTATTAACCCGCTTGAAGTTTGCTGAGCAAGAAAATCAGGATCAGAAACAATTTGTCCGGAAGCATCATACCAAACATCATTTTTACGGTACCCAACGATATTAGCCAAATCACCTTCAGTTTGAATATAAGGAATATAATCATCACCTATATTACCTGGTTTATTAGGAATTGCCACAGGATAATTACCTACAGTATACGCTTCAACCATTAAATATTTATCTCTTAAAGTTTTTTGATTTGCATCAAAACGGTCAACACGTAATCCCACATTAAATATAAGATTGTCGATAGCAAATTTATCCTGTATATAACCAGCCATATAAGTTGGACGGAATGCACCGATTTCTCGAGTATAAACTCCGTTTTCTTTCTTGGTATAAAAATCTTTGAATGTTGGGTTACCGGTAAATTTCTCACCTGTATAATCATAACCATAATAATATCCCAGAAGGCCATTGTCAATCAGATAACCGGGATCAAAATAACTTAGCTTTAATTGATCAGGACTCAAAGCATCAAAATCAACATAATCAGTTAATCCAAGTCCGAGATCTGATCTGATCTTTTCATAAAAACCAATTGTTCCGGCAACATTATTATATCCATTCTGTTGCTCAAAAGTTGTGTCGATTCCATTAATACTCTGAACTACATAAGAAGAAGCAAGATTTTCATTTGCTTTCTGGAATCCTAGTGTCCATAAGCCTCTTGGTGCGATTGAATATCCACGATCTATACGTTGTTCAAATTCAAAACCAAGATTAATCTCATGGTTTTTAATATCAGCATTACCATTAATAGACACTCGGAACTGATCGTTATCAAAATCCTGGTAAAGATTTCTTGGACTACCAATGTTATTCCACATTCCCCACACTGTTGAAACACCTTCACCGTTACGTAACCCACCTGCTGAGTGAACAACCGATAGATCATCGTAAGAATTTATTCCACGAAGTCCCAGGTTATATAATTGTGTTGGTGTATATAATCCTGATGAATAAATAGAATTCAGGAATTCAGTTGCTGTTATAGTGTATGCTTCCTGCTCAGGATTCATCCCGGTTGGAGTATAGCTATAATGATTTCTGAAATTAATATAAGTGTTTTTCCATGTGTTAACGGTATCTGCAAAAGGTACTACTACTTTTTGGCTTGGATCAAGGTATCTGTTTGCTTTAAATACTCCGGTATAGCCATATTCCCAGAAATTATTTTTATGATCTTTATCCTGGTTGGTCTGAAGGTTTTTAGAATATTCTGCCTGAATGGAGAAGAATACATTTCTAAGTACACCGGCTTTTTCTTTTTCACTTCCCATTGTGGAAGCAATTTTCTGAGTTAACCTTACAAATACACGGTAATCCTGGTCAATAATCTGTGGGTTTTCAGCAAAGTTGTAAGCAGCTCTGTCGTATAGAAAACTATTTCTGTCATTTCTGTCGAATGAACCCCCTATTGTAATACCAGTATTTGGTGTTGGTTGAAAATCAAATTTTGCAGTAAAACGGATTCCCAATTGATCAACATTATTTTTAGTTTTTACTTTTTCAAATGCATCAGCATGCAGGTATTCACCTTTCTCAACAGTACCAAATGCAGTTGACCCACTTCCATTCGGATTAGTAAGTTGAGGAATTGTAGGATGAATTTTCAAATCATTATATACACCATCTTTCAATTGGTACATTCCAATTGCTGATGGATCAGGATCAGTTTCACTCTGAACCTCACCGGTTACAAAAAATCCGATCAGTGTTCTGCTTGAACCTTCCGCTGTTTTCTTCTTTAATATCGGACCTGATAAATTTAATGAAGCCAGGTTATAACCATATTTATCAAAAAGTTCAGATGTAACTAACTCTACACCTGCCGAATAATCCTGTGAAGGACCTCTGGTAGTAATACTGATTACACCACCTGTATTATCCCCATATTGCGCCGGTACACCACCTGTTACAACAGTGATCTGCTCTACGCCGGCTTGTGGTAATTTCTTAGACCCACGAACTCTTACACCATCGATATAATAATCGGTCGACTCCGAACGTGTACCGCGAATGTTCAGTTCGTCACCTTCATCCTTCTGGAAAACTCCAGCCGCAGTAGCAGCAATAGATTTCACATCACGCGTTGGTGCTGATTCAATCTCTTCTCGGGTTACAGTTTGTTGAACAGCGGGATTTCCTTTATCAATCAAAGGCACCTTGTAGGCAACAATTTCTACCTCTTTTGTTTCAACAACCTTTTTGCTGAGCATGAGATCCTGGAAAGTGATTTTGTCAATTGATACAAGAACCCCGGTAATAACGAGATCATTATATCCAACATATGACACCTTTACCGAATATTCTCCGGCAGGAAGAGGCTTGATGGTATACTCCCCATCAAAATCACTTTGAGAGCCTCCTTTGTTGGATCCACCCATTTCAGCAACCACACTTGCAAAGGGCAAAGGTTCCTTTGTGGCCTTGTCATAAATTTTTCCTTTAACGGTTCCGGTCTGTGCGACAGCGCTGAGGCTGAATAAAATTAAAAATGCACAAGCACATTGTAGCTTTTTTATCATAGGTTTAATTTATTACATTTCGAAAGTTAATCTTCAGTTAATTTATATCAGGTTGGTAAAAATATTAAACTTTGAAACTAAAAACCAAGTCCTGCGCCTTTTTTTACTCATTTTTGACCCTACATAATTTTCTAAAAATATACAGGTCTGAGAATCTCACTGTATATAAATGCCTTTTTCCAATCGACATTCTCAGAGTATATTTCTTCAGTTATTTTTGCAGTTGATGCTTCTCTTTTCAAGGTTTGTTCATCAATATTATTTTTATCAACATCCGCTTTTATATATGAAGCAGATGACTCAGATGCCAGAGTTCGTTTCCAGAAGACTTCCGTTTTTTTTCTTTCTTCATTTTCCGGAGCTTCCTTTTTTATTCGCCTGATGTTTTGTTTTACCTGTCTTGTTATTGTTTGAGTTGTAACTTGTGCAGGAGCCGGGGTTTGTTGATTCTGAGGGGGAGAAGAAATTTTTCTCGATCTCTCAACAGCTTCTTTCTGCAGTTTATTATAATTATTATATAGCCACGCAATTGCAGCCGCTATAATAAATATTATATGTTCGAAATCCATGGGGCTGGTGAAATTAACATTTTTTTCAACAAGATGCCGGTAACCGCATTGCCACCCCGGCCCAAATCTTACCTTTGCATAAGCTGTTTATCACCTGCGGTTTTTTCAAGTGGTGAAAGTGCAACAACCATATTAAATTTAAATAATTGAGCGTTATTAATCTTTCGGAAAAGGATTAATCACTTAAAATAATAAAAGAAATGCGTTTAAAGAGTCTGGAGATCAAAGGCTTCAAAAGCTTTGGTGATAAGGTAACTATCCATTTTGATGAAGGTGTTACTTCTATTGTTGGTCCGAATGGATCAGGTAAATCGAATGTGGTAGATGCCATGCGTTGGGTTCTTGGTGAGCAGAAAACAAGAATGCTCCGTTCAGAAAAAATGGAGAATATTATTTTCAATGGAACAAAAACAAGAAAGCCTGCCAACCTTGCCGAAGTAACATTGACATTTGATAACAACAAAAATATCCTTCCAACTGAATATACTACGGTAAGCATTACACGACGTCTTTATCGTTCAGGTGACAGTGAATATCTGTTGAACGGAATAACGTGCCGGCTGAAAGATATTAATGATCTATTTCTTGATACTGGTATCGGACCTGACTCTTATGCCATCATCGAGTTGAATATGGTGGATGATATTTTGAAAGACAGAAATAATTCTATCAAAATGCTGCTTGAAGAAGCTGCCGGTATTACGAAATATAAAATGCGTAAGAAGCAGACTTTTCAAAAGCTGGAAGAAACTGATGCTGATCTTAATCGTGTGAATGATTTACTTTTTGAAATTGAAAAAAGCCTGAAGCAGTTAGAGTCACAGGCAAAGAAAACAGATCGTTA
Organism: Bacteroidota bacterium; assembly: GCA_040007375.1. Classification (GTDB taxonomy): domain Bacteria; phylum Bacteroidota; class Bacteroidia; order AKYH767-A; family OLB10; genus JANOXC01. The sequence goes on from JBDTVD010000093.1 coordinate 4,220, forward strand.
CTATCGTTTAAAAGAAGAATATAAAACACTGAGCACAACACTGGCTGTTTTCAGTATAAGATCTTATAAAGAAACTCTCGATCGTTTAACTGCAAATGAAAATGAACAGGGAAGCTCCAGAAGTACAGTTGCAACAGAACTTGAAAAACTGGAAGCAGGATTAATTGAACATAAAGCAGAAAGTGCAGAAAAAGAAAGACAACTTTCTACTACGCAAAAGTTGCTGAATGAAAAGCTGATGGAAATCACACGCAGCGAGAACGAAGAAAAAAACCGTTCGGAACGTATGCGTTTTCTTGTGGAGAAACAACAGCAGCTTACTACTCAAAATGCAAATGATGAACAACAATTGATTGATGTAAGTCAGTCAATTGAACAACTGAACGATGAGAAACAGCGCGAAGAGCAACGCCATGTTCAGATGGAAGAAGAGCTGAACAGGTTACGTGTTGATTCAGAAGAAAGCCGCAAACAATATGAAGCATCTCTTCTATATATAAAGGAACTGAATGCAACAATCAACCAGCTCCGTCAGTCGTTAAATGAATTTGAAAGACGCCAGGCTGTACGCCAGACACGTTACAATTCTATACAGGATGAAATACAACGACTGGTTCAGCAACGTGAAGAAAATGAACAAAAGTTTGCTTCACTTGAAACTGAATTAAATAATTTAAAACCACAACGCGAGCAGGCAGATACAGATTTAAAAAACCTGAAACAGCAACGCATGGAAGTTGATGAGCAACTGCGTTTGATTGATGGTAAATTAAAAGAAGTTAATACAGCATTGCAGGCAGAGTCACGTAAGATGGATGCCCGTCATAATGAATACCAGCTTACAAAAAATCTGCTGGAACAGATGGAAGGATATCCGGAAAGTATCCGCTATCTTAAAAAGAATCATGCACAATTTAAATCAGCACCATTGGTATCTGAAATAATTGTTTGTGATGATGCTTATAAAGTTGCTATTGAAAGTTATCTTGATCCATATCTCAATCACTTTGTTGTAAATACAAGAGAAGAAGCATGGCAGGCTTTGCATCTGTTACAGGATGCTGCAAAAGGAAGAGCACAATTCTTCGTGCTGGAGATGCTGGAGAATTATGAAATTAAAGAACCTGCATTTTTACCTGGGTGTGTTCAGGCGTTGGATGCAGTTGAGAAGAATGCTCAGTACGCTAAATTATTTAACATGCTTTTAGGTCATGTATATATAATGGAAAATGAAGCATCGCTGCAGGATTTTAATGGTGCGCAGGATAAATCAGTAGTTGTTCTGTCACAAAGCGGAAACTTCCTGAAACAGAAATATGTTATTGCAGGAGGTTCTGTTGGAATGTTTGATGGTAAACGTACCGGTAAATTTAAAAACCTGGAGAAGCTTGCTGAAGAAGTAAAAGCACATGAGGTTTTAATTGAAGAATATAAATCGCAGGTTAAACAAACGGAACAGGAATTAGCAGAAGCTAAGCAGCGCATGCAAACGTTGCAGCAGGATATTAATAAAAAAGAATCGGAGTTCATCAGTTTCAGTGGTAAAGTAAATACACTTGAATCGAATTGTTCTTTTGTTCGCAATACGTTGAATACCTCTTCCGGAAATACGCAAAAACTGGAAGAAGAATCTGCTGCAATACAACGCATCACGGAAGAAGAAAAAGCAAATCCGGAAGTATCTCCTGAGTCATTAAATCTGCGACTGGAAAATCAGACACAGCAGTTAAATGTTCAGCAGGAACATTCTCAGCAGTTGCATAAAGAATCATCAGAAAAAAGTCAGTCATTCAATCAGCATAATATTTTATTTCTTCAACAGCAAAACAGGATACAGAATATTGTACGCGATTTAGGCTATAAGCATAATCAAAGCAATACTCTGTTGCGTAATAAAGAACAATATGCAGCTGAACTTGATCAGATAAAATTACAAACAGAAGAACTGTTAAGTACTATTGAAACATCAAGTGAGGAAATGAAACGCGTGATGACTGAAAGAGAAGAACTCGATCAGTTGTTTCAGCAACATGAGAAAGCATATTATAAATCAAAAGGTGATATTGATTCAGAAGAAAAGAAACTTGGTGAATTGCGTCGTCAGAAAGAACATACTGATGTTTTGATTCAAAGTGTGCATGAACAACTGAACGATCTTAAACTGCAGATGAATAGTTTGAAAGAAAGATTAAGTCTTGAATTTAATATTGAACTGAATGATCTTCTGGAGATGGAACCTGATCCGGAAGTAAATGAAGAAGAGTTACGTCCACGGCTGGAAGTGTTGCGCAAAAAAGTGGGTGAGTTTGGACCTATCAATCCAATGGCTCTTGAGCAGTATACAGAAATTAAAGAGCGTTACGATTTTATTATCAGTGAGAAAACTGATCTTCAGAATGCAAAAGAGGCACTGCTGAAAACCATTGCTGAAATTGATGATAATGCACGTAATGTATTTATGGATGCATATACTGCAGTACGCGCAAACTTCATTCGTGTGTTCCGCAGTCTGTTTACTGAAGATGATAATTGCGATCTTATATTAAGTGATCCTTCAAGTCCTCTTGATTCCGACATAACAATTATCGCACAACCAAAAGGAAAGAAACCATTAAGTATTCATCAGCTTTCAGGAGGAGAAAAAACGCTTACTGCAACTGCATTGCTTTTCGGAATTTATCTGTTGAAGCCTGCTCCGTTCTGTATCTTTGATGAGGTGGATGCACCACTGGATGATAGTAACGTTGATAAATTCAATAACATCATTCAGAAGTTCTCTGCTGATTCACAATTCATCATCATCACGCATAATAAAAAGACGATGGCTTATACGGATATCATGTATGGTATCACTATGGCAGAACCAGGTGTTACGAGTGTTGTTCCTGTTGATTTGAGAGAATACGCTGAGTAGTTGTGAGTTCGGAGTTCGGAGTTCGGAGAAAAAATAAAAAAATTATATATAAAAAATCCGGAGTGAATACTCCGGATTTTTTTATGCCTTGTATTTCGTCGTGATTTATAATTTATAATTCATAATTTATAATTCCGCTTACAACGTAAGCGGTCCGTGGTTTTCTGTTTTCCTTTTTCCTGAACCAACGTTTAAGAAAAAACGGACGTCTGTCGTAAGCATCCACATGTATCGGTCCTCTTCTGTGACGCTTCATTCTTTTTCTTGTTGCCTTATCCTGTATGGCTTCATGACGTTTCCTTCCTTTCAGTTCTGCATTCTGTTGATTACGTGCCTGCTGTTCCTTTTTCGCTTCTGCCTTTTTTACTTTTTTACTCCCCTTGCCACCATCCTGCCCCATTGAAAAAAGATGGACAATTACGAGGGTGAATAGGAGTAGCAGACGTTTCATCACTATAAAAGTATAAAGTTTTAACGATGTACAATTTATTTTGTTGTGAAAATAGGCGTAACAATTCTACCTTTGTAGATGATGAAAAGATATTTTCTAATAATAATCACAGTTCTTACGGTTATTTCCTGCAAGAAAAATAAAGAGGTGATTCCGGGAGTAAAATTTGATGAATATATAAATATCAATCTGCCAACTTACCTGGCACTTCAAACTCCACTCAACTATATTTATTATGATTATGTGGGTAACAGGGGATTAATTATTTATCGCAGGTCAGTAAGTGATTTTACCATTCTCGAACGCACCTGTACTTTTGATCCTTCAAGCGGCAGTGCACAGATTGAAGTGCTTCCTGATAACATTACCTGTATTGATTCTACCTGCGGAAGTCAGTTCAACATTAATGATGGATCTATAATGAACGGTCCGGCAAGTCAGCCTTTACAAACGTATCAGTACACTTTCGATGGCACTACGCTGCATATATATAATTAATCTTTTCCCGGATGACCGATAGTTTTGTATTTACCTTCTCCTTTGAGAATGGAATTATATAAAGCCGGATCAGCAAGAACTTTTAAAGCATCAGCAAGAACTTCATCTTTGCGGAAGGAATAACGGAAACGTCCGGACTGATAATAATAGCGGGAAACAATTTCTTTTTCAATAACTGAACTGATCTCTTTTTTGAAGTTAACGAGATCATCACTTTTATTATGCTTCAGTTTATTTCCAAGATCTTCAATTTCCGTTTTCATACGTTCGTAATACTTCTCATCTTTCGCAATGTCTTTCAGTTGTGCATATATATTTTCAGTGGAAGTGTTGTAAGAGTACTCTTTTCCATTGAGGAATTTAACAAATGAATTATAATCTGCATCAGTAAAAGAAAATATGGATGGATCAGGAATAGAATCATGCTGTGAACGATACCATGTTGCAAAATCAAATATTATAAGTTTATTTAGAAGACTTAATGTGATGTTGCTATATACAACAGGTTCAATAAAACGGTCAGGATAAACTCCACTTCCATCATACACAGTTCTTCCGTTTACAGTTTTAAATTCCGACATTAATGAATCAGGAACTTTATCTACTGAACCATCTTCATGACGTGATGCATAATTCAAAGCCTGAACACATCTTCCACTGTTTGTATAATACTTTGCAATGGTTACTTTAAATTGTGTTCCATAACTCAGGGGTCGTGTTTGTTGCACAAGTCCTTTACCAAAACTACGCTGACCAATGATCACAGCTCTGTCGATATCCTGAAAATTTCCTGCAGTAATTTCACTGGCAGATGCTGAACCTCTGTCGACAAGAACTACCATCGGAACATTTCCAAGTAACGGTTCATTCTTCGTTTCATATCTAATGTTTGCACTGGTAATTTTTCCTTTCTGTGTAAGAACATGAGTGCCCTTATCCATAAAAAGACTTAATATCTCCACTGTTTGATCTACCAGTCCTCCACCATTTCCACGCAGATCAAATACAACAGATTTCAATCCTGCATTTTTCTTAAGATCCTGCACTGCAGCAAGCATTTCATCATAACAACCCATTAAAAATTTATCCAGCTTTATATAACCAACACTGTCGTTGATCATACCCGTATAAGAAACATTTTTAGTTTTTATTTCTTCACGCGTAATTGTAAAATCCAGTGGTTTACCTAAACGCATTACACGAAGACGTACTGAAGTATTACTCTGACCTCTTATTAAATCATCCACTTCATCAGGATCAATATCCTTAATGCTTCTGCCATTAACTTCCAGCAACACATCACCAATACGCAAACCGGCTTTTTGTGCAGCATATCCTTCATGCACTTCAAGAATTACAATGCTGTCACCTTTCCTGAATGATGATGCACCTATTCCCCCATATTCAGATCCAACATGCTTCAAACGATAATCTTCAATTTCTGATTCCGGATAATACACTGTGTATGGATCCAGGTTTTTCAGCATTCCACCAAGGCCGCGTTTCAAAAGTTCACCAGGTTTTATATCATCAACGTAATACTGATTTACCTCACGATATGCTGATGAAAAAATATCGAGCTGACGACTCACTTCAAAATAATCCTGCACAAATGCAACGGAAGTAAAAAGAACAGCAACAACTGCAGTATATATTAAAATCTTTTTCCTCATCATTAACTCTGCTTTTTGAAGCTGAATAAAATTACTTTGTTTTTCTTGCTGCCTGGTTTCAACGGACCGATAATTTCCACTTCATAACGGTCGTTCTGTTTCCACTGATAATTTATTTCTTTTGGAAAATCATGTTCAGGATTTGAGAAATCCATGTGTCTGTGATTTCCATCTGTCATAGTATAACGAACCGGTTCACCATTATTCTGATCCTTCACTGTTACTATATAAAATACATTATCGTTCTCCTTCACCAGTTCAATTGTCTCCCGCATAGTTGTGTCCTTCTTGTAGACTTTAAAACTTTTGCCCGACATATGATTCTCATCAACCATCTTCCAGATTTCATAAGTATCACCTTTCTTTCCTTCCATCATCCACTTTCCTTCCAGCCAATCAATATTTTTGAAAGATTTTATTTTTTGTGCCGATGCTGTTTCGTTTATTCCAAAACAACAAATAGCTACCATTAAAAAAGAGAATATTTTTTTCATGATTCAGAACTGACGTTTAAATTTAAATCAACAGGCATCAAAGTTACCTGACTCTCTGATGCGGAGAATTTGCTTAACACAATTTTATCAACTTCTTTAAAAAGCACAACCTATGACTGCAAAGTAAATTCATAAGTTTCCATGATTGGATTTGCAAGCAGTTTTTTACACGCAGTTTCTACTTGTTCTGCTGCAGCATCTTTTGAATCAGCTTCCACTTCCATAGTGATATGTTTTCCGATGCGCACGTTATCAATGCCAGGCAGCTGAAGATTTTTCATGCTGGAAGTAACTGCTCTTCCCTGTGGATCAAGTAATGCCTTTTGCGGCATAACATTTATTAATGCGGTAAATTTCATAGTGCTCTTGTTTTTTATTTTTCTTTTATAACCGGAGGATAAATAGCTGACAGCAGAATATATAAAATCAGTATTGCCGGAAGTGCTGCAAATTTAAGCAGCGGAATTAATATTATGGAAAGTGTTAACAGAATAAACTGTCCTTTATTGTCAGCAAATCGGAAATTCTTAAACTTAAGACTGATCAGCGGTATTTCTGCAATTAACAATGCTGATGATATGGAGGCAATTCCAACTAATACCCAGGGATTGAGAATTACATGCTGCAGACCGAACTGGTTATAATACACCATTAGCCATAAAGAAACAATTGCCATGGTATTAATGGGAGTTGGAACTCCGATGAAATAGGAAGTCTGGCGAATGTCAATATTAAACTTTGCCAGTCTGATACAGGAAAAAGCTGTCACCAGAAACATATAGTATTTAAATACCCTGAAAAGATCCCTGTTTTCGTAAGTAACAAAATAAGAACTTTTGAGCATGAGATGATATAAAATTACACCTGGCACAACTCCGAATGTAACCATGTCAGCCAGTGAATCCAGCTGTTTTCCAAGTTCCGAATATCCGTTAACAAGGCGTGCAACAAATCCATCAAGGAAATCAAGTACTGCAGCAATACCAACATACCATGCTGCATGAACGGGCTGACCGTGAAACACACTTACAATGGCCAGGCATCCACACAGCAGGTTACCTACTGTCATCAGGTTTGGAAGTTGCTTGAGCATGGCCGCAAAAGTAACAATGTTAAGCAGAGAGTTGTGAGTT
>JBDTVD010000094.1:0-11355 GCA_040007375.1 Bacteroidota bacterium
CCGAAGAAGTGGGGCAAGAAAAGATTCTGATAAATTATTTTTATCCTGATTGAACTGTAGATTATTTTTAAGCTGCAGATCGATCAGGATTTTTTTCTTATCTTTCCATTAACAACAGTAACGTTTTTTAATGAAGAAGTTGACGTTAGTTACAGATCCTGTTTTTCAAAAGAGCAGGAAATCCACAACAGAAGAATACCTGGTGCAGTTTATCAGGGATGAAAGAGACTTACCATTTGTAAAGTTGATTATCAGAATAAGTATTACACTGGTACCTCTTGCTGTTCTGCTTTATTTGCCTTTTGTAACAGGATGGCTGTGGATAGTGATTGCCGTTTTATATCACTACTACAATAACATTATATATAAAGGGCCTTTCGGGTTGATGTTGCATTGCACCAGTCATCGTGTACTTTTCAAACAGAAGCATCATAAATTAAATTATATCATTCCCTGGTTTCTTGCACCGTTTTTTGGTCATTCACCGGAAACCTATTATGCACACCATATCGGAATGCATCATGCAGAAAATAATTTAGAGGATGATGACAGTTCAACAATGCCTTATCAACGCGATTCACTTAAGGGATTTTTAAAATACTTTGGAAATTTTCTTGTGATAGGCATGTATAATCTTGCCATGTATTTCTACAGAAGACACAGGAAGAAACTTTTTTATAAAACAGTAAGAGGTGAATTATTGTTTATTTTTTTCTGCACTGCATTATGTTTTGTGAATGCACCTGCAACAATTGTGGTTTTTATTATTCCATATATATTATACAGGTTGATCGCTTTTATAGGCAACTGGGCGCAGCATGCATTTATTGGTGCTGATGAACCTTTTAATTCCTATAAAAACAGTGTGACCTGTATCAACACTCCTTATAATCATAAATGCTGGAATGATGGATATCACATCAGTCATCATATAAAACCTGCTATGCACTGGACTGAACATCCTCTTTACTTTCAGAAAACCATTGATGAGTATGCAAAGCAGGATGCAATTGTTTTTGATGGTATCCATTTTCTGCACATCTTTTTTTACCTGATGAGAAAACGATACGACCTTCTGGCATTTCATTTCGTTAATGTAGGGAACCGTTATAAAAATGATGAGGAAGTGATTGCTATGTTGAAAGAGAGGACACGTCCTGTTCCTTTTTAGATCGCTGAATTTTTTAGTATCAAGACACAAGTATCAAGATTAAATTCACTCATGCGTGCACCCCTACCCTAAAGGGTGACAACGCACTATTTAATTTTTATATATACAAAGGATGTTATCTTTTTAGGTTTTGGGTAAATTGATGATTTAGTTTCTATTGATTGTTTTTATGATTGTATGCGTATGATGATTTAGTTTCTATTCAGAGGATTGCCACATTGCAATAAAGCACCGCGCTATGAACAGTGTCAAAACATTTTCAAATCTTCAAATTTTCAAATCATCAAATTAAATCACTAACTCCTAACTGCTAACTCCTAATCCCAATTCCCTATTGCCTATTCCCTAACTCCTATTGCCTATTTCCTTAAACCCTAGTGCCTATTCCCTAAACCCTATTGCCTATTGCCTTAAACCCTATTGCCTATTCCCTAAACCCTATTGCCTATTGCCTATTCCCTAACTCCTCCATTATATATAAAAAAAAGCCTTCCATTTCCGGAAGGCTTGTAGAAGTTAACTTTACTGAATTTCTATTTAGTCTTTTGTTTATCAAGATCAACAACAACAGGTGTTGCAATGCAGATAGATGAATAAGTTCCGATTACAATACCGATTAACAGTGCAAATGCAAATCCTCTGATAACATCTCCACCAAATATAAAGATGGCGAGAAGTACGAAGAAGATAGTAAGTGACGTATTAATTGTTCTGCTCAAAGTTGCATTCAATGCATCGTTGATTACTTTCTTATGATCCATATTCGGATGGATGTTCAGATACTCTCTGATCCTGTCGAATACCACCACAGTATCTGTCATGGAGTAACCCATTACCGTAAGAAGAGCGGCAATGAAATCCTGGTTGATCTCCAGTGTAAAAGGAAGTATTCCATTGAAGATGGAGTAGAAGGAAAGCACAACAAGTACATCGTGAAACAATGCAATGGTTGCGCCCAAACCATACTGCCATTTGCGGAAACGGATCAATATATATAAGAACATCAGTGCACATCCGAAGAGAATACTTAACACAGCACTCTGACGTACGTCATCTGCAATGGTTGGTCCTACTTTTTGTGAACTGATTATCTGTGTGGATTTAAATTTCTCCAGCGTAATGCTATTTGCAAAAAATCCTTTCGATCCTGTATAAATTTCTTCTGCAACTTTTGAATCAGCAACTTCTCCATTTTCATTAATGTGAGAGGTAGTTGTTATTTTATACCGGTTGTTGGTTCCGAAAGTTTTAACATCAGGAGCATGACCTAACGGTGCAGTTAATGCATCACGAAGCTGATTGGTCTCAACTGCTTTGTCAAACTGTACAACGTAAGTTCTGCCACCTTCGAAGTCAACACCGTAATCCCATCCTTTAGTAACAATGGATATAATACCACCAAGTATGATAATGGATGATATTATATAGTATGTCTTACGACGTCCTACAAAGTCAATGTTAATGTTTTTGAAAACATCCTTTGTCATTGGATTCCACAAGCGGATTTGTTTATTGCGATCCAGCATCCATTCGAAAATAAGACGTGATATAAATATCGCACTGAATAAAGAACAAAGGATACCGATGATCAGTGTAGTTGCAAATCCCTGAACTGGACCACTACCGAATGTATAAAGGATAATACCCAGCAATAAGGTAGTTACGTTTGAGTCAATGATAGAAGATAATGCATGTTTATATCCATCACTTACTGCAAGCCGGATTCCTTTTCCTTCCCGCAATTCTTCCCTGATCCTCTCAAATATGAGGATGTTTGCATCCACCGAAAGACCAATGATAAGAACGATACCTGCAATACCTGGCAGTGTAAGTACAGCACCGATAGATGCAAGTACTCCCATAATGAAGAAGATATTTACAAACATGGCAACGTCGGCTACCACACCGGCATTGTTGTAATAGAAAATCATATATAGAAGTACAATAAGCAATGCAACAACAAATGATAATAAACCATTCTGAATTGCTTCCTGACCTAAAGATGGTCCTACAACTGCTTCTTCAATAATACGCGCCGGAGCAGGAAGTTTACCTGCTTTTAAAAGATTGGCTAAATCGTCTGCTTCCTTAACATCAAAATTACCAGTGATAGAACTTCTTCCACCGGCAATTTCTCCCTGTACTGTTGGATAACTGTAAACAGCATTATCAAGTATAATTGCAATCGAACGACCGATATTGTCTTTTGTAAGTCGTCTCCATATCTGTGCACCTTCCACATTCATCGCCATGCTTACTTCATAGCTGTTTTTATACTGAGCAACATCTTTGTTGGCATCTGTAATTACTTTACCATCAAGCGGTGCTTCACCGTTACGTGATGATACTTTTATACCAATAAGTTCTAATACCTGTGAATCTTTCTGACGTGGCTTTACTGTCCATAATGCACGGAAATTTTTCGGCAGCATCGACATGAGGTCAGGACGGGAAAGGAATGCATTTACTTTAGAAGTATCTTTTACTAGGCAATAACCAATAATTGCAGTTTTGTCAACACTGTTCTTCTGATCCTGTGTCTGTACCTGATAATCTGCAGGAATCAGACTTGAAAAAAGAGGATTTTCTTTGGAGTATTCTTCAAAAGATTTCTGCTTGCTGGTATCCTGCTTTGAAGTGTCTTTTCCCATCTGCCCGAGCAAACCATTTTTACCGGTTGAATCCTGAACAGAAGAATCGTTACTTGCAGTAAACGTACTGTCTTTTTTAGTTGAATCTCCGGCAAGAGAAGGTAAATTAGTTTTTTTCAGATCTGCTTCAGCTCCCAGTTTCTTATTGATGGCAACCAGGTTATTCACCACTTCACCGAAGTTGTAGGTTTCCCAGAATTCCAGTTTCGCAGTTCCCTGTAACAGTTTACGTACACGATCCGGCTCTTTAACACCAGGTAATTCTATAAGTATTCGTCCATTATCCAATTGCTGAATATTTGGCTGCGATACTCCGAATTTATCAATACGTGTTCTTAAGATATTGTAGGATCGGCTGATTGCGGATTTTGCTTCCTCATCAATAACTTTTAAAACCTGCTCATTGGTAGAGTTGAAATTAATTCTGTTCTGCAGATCAACAGTGGTAAAAATAGCAGCGAGCTTCGCATTCGGATCGGTCTCTTTAAAAGCACGACCGAACAGCGTTACAAAATTGTCCTGACTGCTTTTCTGCATTTCCTCTGCTTTTGCAAGAGCTGTAGTAAAAGTAGGATCAACACTATGGTTGGCCATGGAGCGGATGAGGTCAACCACAGAAACTTCCATGGTTACGTTCATTCCACCTTTAAGATCAAGACCGAGATTAATCTCCCGCTCTTTACATTCCATGTAGGTGTAATCCTTTAAGCCGAGATTGTATACTCCGCGTGATGCCATTGAGTCCAGATAAGATTTCTCTTTAGCCTCATCACCTTTGGCAAATTCTCTGGCGTTGTTTTCTACGCTACGTGTTACCAGCGTGAAGGAAAGCTGGTATAAACACACTAAGGCCAGTACAATGGCCAGTAGCTTTATTGCTCCTTTACTTTGCATTGATTTTCAGTTATTTTTTTTTTGAAGGGTCGCAAATATAGAACAATGAACATTACCAACCAATTGCTTTAGCCACTGGAATTACTACAAAGTTTTATGTGTTAAGAAAATTAAAATCAGTTGATTACAGAGCATCAATAACTTTTAAAACTGATCAGGCTCAACTGCTGTTTTTATCAGGTTGATTAAAATTCTGCTATTGATGACGGGTTCTCAAGGTTTGCGAAATGGATTCCATTAAACTTTTAGTTTGTTTATTGCTGAAATTATTTTCTGTACTGCAGCATCTGCTTCTTCCATAGTTGTCATCCTTCCGATACTGAATCTTACAGAAGAAAATATTTCTTTATCAGTTAGTCCCATACTTTTTAAAACATGAGATGGCTCCGGCAAAGCTGACGTACATGCAGAACCGGTGCTGAAAGCTAATGTGGGCAATTCGCGGATAAGACGTGCTGCTTCAATTCCATTAAAACAAATGTTCGTAGTATTTGGTAACCGGTTGCGGATCGAACCATTAATGGTAATGTTAATTTGTTGTTCTATCAGTTGTTCAAATCGTGTGCGCATTGATGACAAACGCGAAACCTCTTCCCAGAATAATTCCGTGGAAACTTCACATGCTTTTCCGAACCCAACAATTGCAGGTACATTTAATGTTCCGGGTCGTAATCCTCTTTCATGTCCGCCACCAGTTATCCATGGAGCTAATTTTACGGAAGGATTTTTACGACGGATAAAAAGAGCACCTGTTCCTTTTGGTCCATAAAATTTATGAGCAGAAATACAAAGTATATCAATATGCATTTCATTAACATCAATTCTCATTTTACCTGCAGCCTGTGTTGCATCTGTAAAAAGAAAAACATTTTTCTCATGACATAGTGCACCAATTTCTTCTATTGGATGAATGACACCTGTTTCATTATTCGCCATCATCAGGCAAACACAAAGTGTAGTGTCATTCAGATGTGTTTTCAACTCCTGCAGATCAATTGTTCCATCTCTGGATACATTTAGTTGAGTAATAGAAAATCCTTGTTCTGATAATGAAGCCAATGTTTCCAGAACAGCTTTATGTTCCGTTCCACAGGTGATGATGTTTTTTTTGCGATCACCATAATTCAAAGCAAGCCCATGTAAAGCAATATTGATAGCTTCTGTTGATCCTGATGTAAAAACAATTTCTGAAGAATCAGCAGAAAGCAAATCAGCAACTTTTCTTCTTGCAATTTCTACTGCCTCTGCTGCTTCCCATCCATAACGATGTGTTTTGCTGGATGCATTGCCATAATATCTTGTAAAATACGGCAGCATTTCTTCCAGCACACGGGCATCAACAGGTGTTGTGCTGTTATAGTCGAGATAAATTACCGGTTCAATCATTTGTGTCAGAGAAATGCAAAGTTAACATCAATCATCTATATAAAGTGTAATGACGATATGGAACCCGCGTTTGGAATCTATCAAATGCGAAACAAATAAATTCCACACCAATGATGTACCTTAGAAACTGGGAAGATCCCACCAACAATCAACGAAATGAAATTGTATTTGCCGGAAGAAATCATTACTACGGCGCTTATGTAATCAGGAAGAACTATAATAACATGGTTCTGAAAGCCTTCTTCACCACAATAACTTTTGTAACCGGAATTTTTACTGCACCTTTTATATATAATATGTATCGCACTGCGGAAATAGTAAAGCCCGTAATTGATCCTGGTTATACAATAAGGGAAATTGTTTTTGAAGAAAAAAAGAACATCGTTGAGCCATTGAAACAAAAGCCTGCAGAGCAACAAAAGATAATACCCGAACATACAGATGCTGCATTTACTAATGTTGTTGCAATAGATTCTGTTATTACAACAAGAGCTCTTACTCAGGATGAATTGAATGCATTAAATACAGGTGCAAGAAAGGATACTACCGATGGAAAGGAAACCAGAATTACTCCTGCACTAACTGATACTTCATCAGGTGATTCTTATAATTCAATTGTGGGTTTTGCAGATACAATGCCGATGTTTCCCGGAGGACAGGATGCACTGATACGTTATCTCTCCAGTCATATTAAATATCCGGTTGAGGCAAGAATGAAAGATATTAAAGGAACAGTGTATATCAATTTCGTGATTGATAAAACCGGTGCCGTTAGTAGTGCAGAAGTTCAGCGTGGTGTAGGTGGCGGTTGTGATGAAGAAGCATTAAAAGTAATTCGTGAAATGCCATCATGGTCGCCGGGAATGCAGAATCATCATCCGGTGAATGTGAGATTTGTGTTACCTGTTAAATTCAGTCTTCAATAAAGTGTAAATAAAAAATCCCGTTCATCCTGAAATTTTATTTCAACAGTTGTGTAAAACTGCTTGCAGGATGAATGGGATTTACAGTGCTTTGCCAACGGGAACGGTTATACAAATGACTGACTGTTTTAACATCAACATCAATTACTGGTAAACACCTAATATTATAATTATGCAGGAAGTAATAAATAAGGTAAAGGAATTTCACGAAATTTTCGGATTAAATTTTTCAGAAATTCCCACAGCAGCATTGGATCAGCGCACTGTTGATTTACGTCACCGGTTAATGCAGGAAGAAAATGATGAATACCTGGAAGCAGCAACAGATGGTGATCTGACTTTAATTGCTGATGCACTTGGAGATAAGCTATATATATTGTGTGGAACTATACTTGCTCATGGTCTGCAGCATAAAATTATCCAGGTGTTTGATGAAATTCACCGGAGCAATATGAGTAAGCTCGATGAAGCCGGAAAACCAATTTACAGGGAAGACGGTAAAATCATGAAAAGCAATAGCTATTTTAAACCTGATATTAAATCCATCCTGGAGAAATAATTTATTCAATATCAATTGCAACACTGTAAATAATATTGCCTTCCTTTTCAGTTGTGGAGGTGATATAAAGATCAAGTGATGGCTTTGCAATTTTACCTTCCACTTCACTTCCCATTATTATATATGGCAGATCATTTTTATCAATTCCTTCCGAAGATTGAGTGTCTTTTAAAGCAAGACTTAATTTATCTCTCATGTTAAAATAAAATGCTTTTGCATCTTTAGCAGTGTTGAAATTACCGAGTATTGCTTTATAAGTTTTTCCGCTTACGAAACACGATACAGCACCTGGAATCCAGAGTTTAGCTTCCTGTAATTTTTCATTGTGATCCGATGATTCTAATGCTTTCCCTTTAATTTTACGAAAACCATCTGCTTCTGATTTTAAAAGAAAGTTTAATACTTCCGGTAGATTGTAATAATCTACACCAAACATTTTTTCCAGCTTCGGATAAGAGAATACAATGATCTCATCAAAGTCAGTAACTGAAGTATCAAAAGTAGCAACGCCTGCATAATTATACAGGAAAAAAGGATTGTCGAATGATGTTATGTAAAAGTCGTTTATATATAAATTGAGAGTTGCTGAGTCACCGGTAAATGCAATGGTATTCCAGGCAGCCCCTGTTTGCAGATATGCAGAAGGAGTCCAGCGTGCAAGTGGGTAAGTGCCGTCAGGTTTCTGCATAAAGCAGGAATAATAACCATCCGGATTTACCAGGAAAAAAAGTTTGCGGTTGATGTCATTATCCATAGCCTGAAGAAACATTCCATAGGAAGCTTTTTTTGCGCCACTCAGCATTCTTCCTCTGGTGCTTGCATAAAATGCATGAGTAATAATTGTATCCAGTTGTTGTGATTCTACAGTTCCTGCCGATTCAATATGATAGTAACCGGAATCAATTCTGAATACAGCTTCACCATTATCTCCTGTAAACCAGTTCTGCGAATTATCCTCATATGCATCATGTAACAAAAGCTGGGCACTTAAATTTTCCCGGGAAAATAGCAGGAGTAATAAAACCAAAGATTTTTTCATGATGCAAAGAACCTGAAAAAAAACGAATCTTCACAGGCAGATTCTACAAAGGGAAAACAGAACTTCCTGTTTCCCGCTCCACCTATTACATTTTCGATACTTAACCTGTGAGAATTTTATTCATTTTTGGCTTTTAATTAAACATATATGAATAGTAGAGGTTTGAATGTATTTCTTATTGCAGTGGTTCTTTTTTCTGCCTGTAAACCGGTTCATACTGCATCGGTGAATCATGCAGATGCTAATCATAATAACCGCAAAGTGGATATTCCAGTTTACCAGGCCAGCCGCACAAAATATTTTGATCTTGTAAATACGGTTCTGAAAGTGCAGTTTGACTGGAATAAAAGATTTTTATACGGCAGAGAAACGGTTACTCTTAAACCACATTTTTATCCGCAGCAGGAATTAATTCTTAATGCACGCGGAATGATTATTAATGCTGTTGATCTCTATACTAAGGATGGAATAAATAAATTAAGTTATATATATAAGAACGACAGCCTGGTTATTACACTTGACAGAATTTATCGCCGTGATGAAGAACTGCAGATACAGATTGATTATGTGGCACGTCCTGATGAATTGGTAACCGGAGGAAGTGAAGCAATTACCAGTGATAAAGGTTTGTATTTTATTAATCCTGATGGAATAGATCCATACAAACCGAAACAGATCTGGACACAGGGAGAAACAGAATCATCATCAGCGTGGTTTCCCACTATTGACGCGCCGAATCAGAAAATGACACAGGACATATATATAACTGTTGATTCTGTTTATCAAACTCTCAGCAATGGTTTATTGATCAGCAGTACTATTAATAATGATGGATCAAGAACAGATTACTGGAAGCAGACATTGCCACATGCTCCTTATCTTGCTATGATGGTTGTCGGACAATTTTCTGTTATAAAGGATAAATGGCGTGATAAAGAAGTTACTTATTATGTAGAACCACAGTATGCAAAACCGGCTGTAAAAATTTTCGGCAACACTCCGCAGATGATGGAATTTTTCAGCAACAGGTTGGGCGTTCCGTTTCCGTGGGAAAAGTATGCTCAGATCGTTGTACGTGATTATGTAAGTGGATCTATGGAAAATTCTTCTGCAACATTGCATGGAGATTTTATGCAGCGTGATGAAAGAGAAATGATTGATTTCGATGGAGAAGAATATGTATCACATGAATTGTTTCATCAGTGGTTTGGTGATCTGGTAACCTGCGAAAGCTGGAGTAATACTCCGTTGAATGAATCATTTGCTACGTATGGCGAATATTTATGGAATGAATATCACTTCGGACGTGATACAGCAGATAGCGGATTGAATAATGATCTGAATAAGTATCTGCATGAAGCAAGGACAAAGCAGGTTGACTTAATCCGCTTTAATTACGATGACAAAGAAGATATGTTTGACCGTCATTCTTATGAAAAAGGAGGATGTGTTCTGAATATGCTTCGCAGGTATACAGGTGATGATGCCTTCTTTGCTTCACTTCAACTTTATCTGAACCGTTGCAGATTTAAAACAGCCGAGATTCATGATTTACGTCTGGCATTTGAAGAAATAACAGGGGAAGATCTGAATTGGTTTTTTAATCAATGGTTTTTTAATAAAGGACATCCGGAACTTGATATTACTTACAAATGGAATGCTGCAACGCAGGAAGAATCAGTAACGGTGAAGCAGGAACAAAATCCGGACGATTCTCCTATATATAAACTTCCTGTTGCGATAGATATATATAACGGAGATAATGTGGAGAGAAAAAAACTTGTGATAAACAGTCAGGAGCAGACCTATACTTTCCACCTGGATTCAAAACCTGATGTTGTAAATTTTGATGCTGAGAAAATGCTGGTATGCACAAAAAAGGATCATCATATGGAAGAGGAATGGATTTCATTATATAATAAAGGAAAAGTTTTTAACGACAGGCTGGAAGCACTTAATGCAGTAACGAAAGATTATCCTGTTCCATCTTCCGTTGCAGAATTAATGAAGAAAGCTCTCGATGATAAAAATAAAAGTCTGAGAGCAAGAGCAATTTCAAATACAGAGCGTCTTTTTAGTTCAGGTGATAGTTTATGGATCAGGCAGAAGTTAATTCAGATGGCAGAAAAAGATCAGGCAGCAAATGTGCGGAATGCTGCATTGCGTGCTCTCATCAATAGCAGCAACAAAATAAATATTGATGATCTACTGGTAAAAGCAGTTAAGGATAGCAGTTACAATGTAAGCAGTACAGCTTTAAATGCGTATACAAAATTATATCCTGAGAAAGGATTGCTTCTCGCACATTCCATGGAAAACATCAACAGCAACCCGGTTAGTGAAACATTAATGGAATTGTATTCCGTTTATGGTGGAAGTGCAAATGCAGATTATCTTCATCAGGCTGTGCAGCGTGTAACAGGGTTTGATAAGTACCAGGCTGTACAGCGCTATTCCAGATTTCTGAACAGAATAACGGATCGTGCAATTCTTCAGCAAGGAATTGATTATATATATAAGGTGGGAGCGGAAGATAATGTATGGTATATCAGGATTGCTGCAGTGCAGACATTAATAGAACTGAAAACAGATTTAAAATCGAAGAAAGATGTTGCTTCTGTTCAGCAGATTGAGGATGCAATGGCTGCAATCAAATCTAAAGAAAAGGACAGCAGAGTATTACGATTATTAGAATGAAAAAGGAATTATAAATTATAAATTAGAAATTATAA
>JBDTVD010000095.1:0-11075 GCA_040007375.1 Bacteroidota bacterium
ATCTGATTATCTTCCAATGGCGAATTCCAACTGGAGATATCCTGTAAATTATGATGCTCTAACATTGGCGCAGGTTTCTACTCATTATAGAGAGGATGATGGAACGGAATCACATGTTACAGTTTTTGAAATCGCAACAAATGTTTACATTCCTGAGCCTAATACGGGTGTTATTCCAACATGGGATCCATTAACATCTAGTTACTGGATTTATCCGGAAGGTTTGAAATACCTGAGTGACTTTATTTCTAAATGGAAACCATCATGGGCAAAATCATTAGTTGGTTATCATCCTGAATTCTGTTTATATAGTTTATGTAAATCGTATGATAATGTTCCTGCAGGATTCGATAATTCAAGTACTGATTTTGATGATCGTCTTGTAATGGCTCAGAGTTTTGCTGATGCTTCAGCACTTCCTGATCCACTTATAAATACTGCCGGTACTGTTATGTTTGGTGATGATCCTTTTCTTTCCAACACTCTTTATCCTTTCTATGCTAATTCTTTATTATATAGAATGAATCATTACCAGGTGTCAGGCGGAATGGATTTAAGCATGCTTGAGTTTGCTACATTTATAGCTCATTGCGGAACACAATATGGTAATACACCCAATCCTGCCTGTTTTGATTTTACTACTCTTACTGCTCCTGATGAACTGGATGATGTATGGTCTACTTTCAAGAGTTTATATTTAAGTGAAAAAAGAAAACTGAAGTATGCCCGTTACAAAGCATTGTATGCAGAAAGCTGCATGTATAATGATTGTATCGGTAACGATCATTTTAACTGGTATACAGCAGGCATGTGGCGTTTTCCATGGTGGACTTCTCCCGTACTTCATCCGGGTCAGCAACCATGTGCATGGTCTACGTATCATAATTATACGCATAAAGCAAAGCGTTTCATCTCTCCTCAGGATGCGCTTGATATGGGTGATCAGGATGATGTTGAATTGCAGATGTATTATCAGACAGGTCAATGTCCAATGGCATTTCACCTGCAGAATTTCCTTACAGGTTTAATAACTGATGATTTACTGGATAACACCAATGTTGATCTTTCAACAGTTGATGCATTCAGTCCGAAATTATATAATGTATTAAATGGCACACTTGATCCACCATATAATATATATACATGGAATGCAACTGTAGCAGGAAATCTTCTGGATATTGCAATTAAAGATCCGAATGGCGTTACTGTTTGTACATTGCATCTTGATAAATCAGCTTTTCCAAATACAGTATCATGGGATGATATTTCCGGAATCAGTCAGCTGCACTCTAATGGTATGGCAGGTCCCAATTTCCTGTTTACATGCGTAGCAGATTTTATATCTGTTGATAATAACGGAGCATCAACGGTATTACATTATAGCATTACCGGCTATAGCAGTTGCTTTGATATTGATGGATGTACATTCCCGCAGGAATGCGATTTAAATGATCTTGGTGCTGATGTAAATTCATTGCTTTCAGTATTAGCATTTAATGATTCATTAATTATTACTCCGATAGTATTAACACCAACTTTTACACCTTTTATAACTACACAGATTGCAAATGTTCTGGGCGTTCCGGTAACATCAGGCTTTAGTTATTCCGGAACTGCAGGTGCAACGATTGATATTAAAATCTGGGCAACTTCTAATCCACTTAAATATATACATCTGGTAGCTGATGTTTTCGATCCTGCAACATTTACAGCATTCAGCACAATAAAACTGATTGACAATTTCGCTCCGAAATATCAGAATGGATTTGAATTCGATGGCCTGGATTTAATGCAGAATCTATTAGTACATGCAGAAGGAACATCTACCTTAGTTAATAACGGTGGTGTTACTATGCTGCCACTTGGTAAATGCCAGGTTGCCGAGCCATTAGCGTGTCAGACGACGGAGAATCAGTTGATGACTGATCTTGAAGCCTTATTAACATCAGTTACCTGGAATACTTACAGCAGTAACTGGACAACACTTGATTTATCTGCAAATCCTAATTTCACTTATCTGTTAGATGATTTTCTTCCTCCTGCAAACCCGGCAGGTAACAATGAAGAAGAAGGTGGAGCACATACTGATACATTAAATATTGATTTTGGTGATTGTGGATTTGTACTCTTTGGTGATACTGCTCCCGGAGGAATTCCTATTCACGACATAACCAACCTGGTTTCTATTACTGCACCTCTAATTCCTGCAGGTCAACCTGATGAAAGTGGTAATTATTATTCTTTCCTTGCAGCTGCAGTTTATGCAGGAGGTCAGACAGGTTATGTATATGGTACAACATGTTTACCTCTTAAAAATTGTGATCCTTGTCCATGGCAAACAGATACAACTCCTCCAATTCAATCAAGACTTACCGGTGACAATAATAATACTGGTAGAAAGGAGCGAGCAGGAAAAGAAGAAGAAGTAAAGAGAGATCCAAATCTGATTGCATATAACAATGAAAGCTTTGAATCTCTTGTTAGTGGATTCAACAGATTTTATCCATCACCAACTGATAACAGAAGAATTACAACAAACCTGTTTAAGAATGAACGCGTATTTAAAAATGCAGTTACTGAACAGGATCTTGATGGTTATACAAAATATATACAGAGTTGTGCAGTAAGAAGTGCCAACCTGACTGTTGCTCCTAAAAATATACTGGAGTGGAAGGAAGAAAGAAATACCATTCTTAGTGGAGCACGTCCTGTTACCAATTCAGGAACATTAGCCAGAGAAGGTGGTGAAGTTGGAAATACTGTTGTTGATCCCTGTGTTGACTGGTATGGAAAGTATATTGATTATATTCATGCATATAATGCAAGTGCATGGGCTATATCTCATGGTCACCAGTTGCTTGATAATTTATTTGTTGATTACAATGATTTTCAGAATAAGGGTTTTTGTCCATGTGTAAACATATATATAGAATATATTGAAAGTTATATTACAAATTCAGTTCCTGCAGGATCTGCAAATCCGGTTTCTATTCTTGATTTTCCTGGATGTCCGAAAAACTGTTCAGAGTATTACGCTCAGTATCTGCAAACAATCGCAGCATATAATGCATCATCCTGGGCAGTTGCTCACAGTCATACCTTATCGCTTACCTTATTTGCAAACTTTCAAAGTTTTTATAACAGAGGCTATTGCTCCTGTGTAAAATTATATATGGATTACCTGTTGAAGTATATCAACGGTAATATGTTGCCAAATGATCCAATGCCTTCTGATATCGGTAACTGGACTGAAGGATGTAATCCGGTTTCACAGGAAAATTGCCGCGCTGCCTATGAGGATTATATTAAACAAATTGATACCTATAATAGTTCAGCATGGGCAATTGCACATAACAGTATATTAATAAAAACTATTTTCCCGGATTATATATCTTTCTATAACAGTGGTTACTGCTTTTGTGTGAAAGCGTACATGAGTTACCTTCAGCAATTCATTAATGGATCAATGCCTGCTAATT
This sequence comes from Bacteroidota bacterium, assembly GCA_040007375.1. Classification (GTDB taxonomy): domain Bacteria; phylum Bacteroidota; class Bacteroidia; order AKYH767-A; family OLB10; genus JANOXC01. The sequence goes on from JBDTVD010000095.1 coordinate 3,480, forward strand.
CTGCCCCACCGGTTGCTATTACTTTATGGTCCGGTTGCGGTGTAGGTCCTTCTAATGAAAATGATCCATGCGAAACAAATTATCAGTTATATCTACAGACAATAACAGATTATAATAACAGTGCTTTTGCAATTGCTTCCGGGCACCAGCTGTCTGCCAATCTGTTCTCAGGATACCAGGAATTTTATTCAAAAGGTTTTTGCTCATGTGTAAGATTATATATTACCATGTTGCAACAGTTTATTAATGGCGCTTATCCTGTTGGAACCACTCCGCCGGACGATATTAAAAGATGGAAAGATTGTGATCCGCTGATTGGAAATCCATGTAATATAAATTTTGAAAGATACATAGCTACTTTAAATGCGTTTAACCAGAGTGCATGGGCAATATCGCACAGCTATTATTTATCAACTACACTTTTTGCAAATTATACTGATTTTTATAATCAGGGTTATTGCTACTGTGCCCTGGCATATATAAGTTATCTGAGTCCATGGATTAACGGCACTGCTGATCCTAATGGTCCTAATCCAGTTCCGATAACACAATGGAACGGATGCGGTAGTATAGCTCAGGCAGGCGACACCTGTAAGTATAATTATAAAGCATATCAAACAGCAATTCATAATTATAATTTAAGCAATTATGCCGTTACTACAGGATATTACTTAAATGCAAACTTATTCGGGAGCTATGCAGAATTTTACGAACGTGGTTTTTGTTCCTGTGTGCGGTTATACCTTAATATGTTGCAGGGATATATTGATGGATCAATTCCTCCTTCAGCTACACCACCTGTTGATATTATAAATTGGGAAGGCTGCATACCAGTAGTTCCTGCAGATTGCAGAGAGGATTTTAATAAGTACCTGGATGTCATACATGCATACAACAGTAATCTCCCTTCTGGATGCCCTGCTCTTTCTGATCATTTATTTATTGACTATATAGATTTTTATAACCAGGGATATTGTTATTGTGTGAAAGCATATATAGAGTATATAAATACTTTCCTTAATCAAACCGCTATATCTGTATCTTCAATCTGTGCGATTCCGATTACACAATGGGAAGGCTGCGGACATCAGCAGGGTGATACCTGTAAAAACAATTATGCAACATATCTTGCTTCAGTAGTTGCTTATAATGTTTCCGCTTATGCAACAACTACAGGAATTTACTTAAATCCGAATTCATTTTCAGGATACCAGGAATTCTTTGATAAAGGATTTTGTTCCTGTGTACGTTTATATATAAATATGCTGCAGGCATATATTAACGGAACAATTCCGGTTTCTGATCCTGGTCCAAAGGAAATCAGGGAATGGGAAAATTGTAATCCTGTAAACCAGGGTGATTGTGAAAAGCCTTATAACGATGATTATTTACCAGCTATCGCAGCGTATAATGCAAGTGCATGGGCTACTTCAAACGGACATAGTATATCACCATCATTATTTACGGGGTACATGGATTTTTATAACCAGGGATATTGCTGGTGTATGAAAAAGTACATTGATTACCTTAACAATTATACAAATGGCGGAGTTGCTCCGGGTTCACCAAATCCTCTTCCTATCACTCAGTGGGAGGGATGCGGACATTTAACAACCGATACCTGTACACTGAACTACGCATCCTATCTTGCAACTGTTAATGCTTATAACCTTTGCAGTTATGCAATAGCCACCGGAAATTATCTGAATCCAAATTCGTTTTCAGGATACCAGGAGTTCTTTGATAGAGGATTCTGTTCCTGCGTAAGGTTATATATAAACATGCTGCAGGATTATATTAATGGATTAATACCGATTACAAATGCCGGCCCTGTTGATATAAGGGATTGGGAAAAATGTTCACCTATACGTGATTGTAAGGATGACTATAATTTATACCTTGATGTAATTCATACATATAATAGTAATTTACCTCCAAATTGTCCGCCTCTTGATGAACATTTATTTATTGATGACGATGATTTTTATAATCAGGGATATTGCTATTGTGTGAAAGCATATATCGAGTATATAAATTCTTTCTTTAATCAAAGTGCTATTCAAGTTGCTTCGATCTGTGCAGTTCCAATTACAGAGTGGGAGGGATGCGGTCATATACATGGAGATACCTGCAAGCAGAATTACACAGCATATCTTGCTGCGGTTAATGCTTACAACGTTTGCAGTTATGCAACAACTACTGGAAATTATCTCAACCCGAATTCGTTTTCGGGATATCAGGAGTTCTTTAATAAAGGATATTGTTCCTGTGTACGTTTATATATAAATATGCTGCAGGATTATATTAATGGTTTGATGCCTGTTTCTGCACCAGGACCCGGAGATATAAGAGAATGGGAAAATTGCAATCCTATTGATGAAGATCATTGCCTTAAACCATTTGATATATATAATTCTACAATTGATGCATACAATGCAAGCAGTTGGGCATTATCACATGGCCATTCAATATCAACAACCATCTTTACCGATTATACTGATTTTTATAATCAGGGATATTGCTGGTGTGTAAAAGCTTATTCTGACTATCTGAATGCATATATAAATGGTAGTGTTGGATCATCTGCACCAAATCCGGTTCCTATAACACAGTGGTCAGGTTGCGGACATAATCCTGCAGATACCTGTAAAAATAATTACGTTGCATATTTAGCTGCAGTGAATGCATATAATACCTCTGCTTATGCTATTGCTACCGGAAATTATTTAAATCCAAATTCGTTTTCGGGATACCAGGAATTTTATGATAAAGGATTTTGTTCCTGTGTAAGATTATATATAAACCTGCTTCAGGATTATATCAACGGATCAATGCCTGTTACCTCTTCTCCACCTCAGGAGATCAGAGATTGGGTGAATTGTTCTCCTGTTGATCCAAATATGTGCGTGGATTCTTATAACGCGTATGTTCAGGCAATCATTGACTATAATAACAGTACATGGTCATCTGTTCACGGACATACATTGCCAAATATCTTTGTTGACTATTTCGACTTCTATGATCAGGGTTATTGTTGGTGTGTTCAGGATTATCTGAATTACCTGAACGCTTATACAAATGGTTCAGCATCTCCAGCATCACCAAATCCATCTGCAATTACCATGTGGGTTGGATGTGGATATGTTTCACCTGACACCTGTAAACAAAATTACCTGTCCTATCTCACAGCAGTTGCAGCTTATAACGCATCAGCATATGCTGTTACAACTGGTCATTATCTGAATCAGAATTCATTCAGCAGTTACCTGGAATTCTTTAATGGTGGTTACTGTTCCTGTGTGCGATTATATATAAACATGCTTCAGGCATATATAAATGGATCAATACCTGTTACAGCGCCGGCTCCGGTTGATATAAGAAACTGGAGTTCCTGTGTTCCTGTTAATCCTGAGCAGTGCAGAATATCTTATGATAATTATCTTCTTGCTATTACAGCGTACAATGGAAGTACATGGTCATCAACACATGCTCATACTTTATCAGGTAACTTATTTATAGATTACCATGATTTTTATACACGTGGATATTGCTGGTGCGTTCAGGATTATTTAAATTATCTGAACAGTTATACATCAGGTACTGTAGCTGGTGGTTCGCCAAATCCATTACCGATAACACAATGGCAGGGATGCATAATTATTGAGGATACTTGTGAAGCATTATATAGTTCATATCAGGCAGCTGTGGCAGCATATAATGCAAGTGCATTTTCAACAGTTCATAATCATGATCTGCCTAATCTTTATACTACTTCCATCGCATTCCAGAATTCCGGATACTGTGATTGTGTTTCCGGATATATTGCTTACCTGAATAATTTTACTCAGGGCAATACCGATCCTCTTGGAGGAAATCCTGTTACTATTAATGGATGGGAAGGATGTAATAACGGAGATCAGTGCGAAGACTTCTTCAGTGATTATCAGACAACAGTAATCAGCTATAATAATTTTGCAGTTGTTTCCGGATTCCCGATAATTCAATCTCCAATTAATTACACCTATCAGCAATTTGTTGATGAAGGATTGTGTAATTGTGCACAGGGCTATGTTGCATATCTTACTTCAGCAATAAATGGATACATTCCGTTGAATCAGTTTAACACCGGTAATTTATATATAGACGATTATTGTGATGAAGTGGAACCTGAAGTGCTTTGCGACAGTACATTTCCATACCAGGTTTATTCTAATGATACAATAGTTCCGGAGGATCCATGTGAATACCAGATGCAGTGGAACGTATCTATGAATGATTCTATCCTGTGGCATGAACAATTGGTTCTTCTTACTTCCCAGTTCGTGGAAAGATATAATGCGCATTGTTTAGGTGCTGTTGAAGATCTCACAATGGATTATAATGATAGAGAATATCAGTTCACATTATATTATTACGATCAGCAAGGTAACCTGATTAAAACGGTACCACCTGCAGGAGTTGAAATATTGAAGGATGATAATGACATAGAAGTGACGTCGTATCTAAATCCAAAAGAACAACAGGTAATTGCAGACAGAACTAATAATACACAGACTGTATTTACAGAACACCGTCTTGCATCTGTATATGAATATAACAGTCTGAATCAACTCGTACGTCAGAGTCTTCCTGATCATGATAAGATGGAGATCTGTGAATACACTCTTCCAAATGGTCTTGACACCCGATTGAAAACAACATCAACACATTTTATTGATGCAAGTAAAGGTTATTTAACAGGCTATGTAAATGTTGGTGGATTTAATAAAGGATTTCTATATGCTACTTATGATGCAGGTTTAACATGGACACTGGTAGATGATCTTCTCGGTGCCGGAATTAATAAAATGCAGATGGTAGATGCTAACGTTGGATATGCAGTATGCGAATCAGGTGTAGTGTTAAGAACATTTGATGGTGGTAATAACTGGGATATATTAAATACCTATGCAAATAATGTTACAGGTTCTTTAAAGGATCTGTACTTTACTTCTACATCAACAGGTGTGGTTATAGGTGATAATGGTGTAATACTTCGCACTACTAATAGTGGAACTGCGTTTGTAAATAATTCTACCACATCTACCAGACAACTGAAAGCTATATCTTATTCAGCAGGTACATTTTATATAGTGGGTCAATACAACAATATACCGAATCATAAATCAGGTATCATGTTGAAGAGTACCGATGGAATCAACTGGACTGATGTTGCACCTTCAGCATATGTAAGTACTGATCAGAACAGAGTACGATATCTTAACAGTACTGTAGCAGCAGCAGTAGGTGATGATGGTAGTGTTATGCTTACATCAAATTCAGGTACTGACTGGACTCAGATTAATACTGGTATCAATTACGATTTTAATGACGTCCTTCTTAAAAATAAGGATACCGGTATCGTAATAATTACAAATCCTTTAAATGGAAACAAGCAGGAAATCTGGAGAGGTGATTTTACATCTGAACCAGCGGTATGGACTACCATCAGTAATACATCTTTCTCATTCAATGGATTATTCCCTTATGATAATAGTACAAATGCACCGAAAGCAGTTGCTGTTGGAAATGCAGGACGTGTAGAAAGAGTAATCATGGCCGCGCCACCGTTTGGAACAATTAATATATCACCGGCATGGCCTGGTGTTCCTGATCTGTATGCAGCAAGTACATTTATATATTCAGGCAATAAATTATTCCTTGCTGTTGCCGGAAAGAATGACACACTGTATTTCACGCAGAATGCAAATGCAACAAATGTAGTTTGGCAGACAGTTAAGCTGACAGGATTTACATTGGGTGTTAATGATTATATTAAGTCAATCGTGTTGCAGCCGTTCTCATCAACGAATGTGTTAGCAGGTGTAGTTTTGTTAAGCACAGGTAAGATGTATGATATACGTGCTACCAATTTCCCAACAACACTTACGTTTACTCCATGCACAGCGTATACTGCACCTCTTGTTGCAGACCAGTTATTTAATACACTGGATATTGTTCCTGTTGCATTCCCTAACATAATAACACAGAACAATGATATATATGCTTACAATTCGAATACCGTTACAGGAAAAGGATTATATTATTTAACTGTTGGTGATAATACAGTAACAGCAAATACAACTGCTACCATCATCAATCCATCACCAACAACGTTTATTAATATGGATGAGCGTTCTTTCAGTGTATGGGCAAACGGAAACAATCGTAACATTCTTGTAGCAGGAAGCAGTACAACTGCAGCTAATGGCGGATTGATTTATTTTGGAAACCATACTTCAGCAGCAGGTACAATGGTGAACAATACCACTACTGTTACTCCGCTTCCATTTACTGATGTTACTATGAAATCATCGTCGGAATTACTTACAGCCGGAGTTGATGGTTCCATGATATATAGTTCCAACGGACTTACATTTAAGACTCTGGAAAATGATCTTACATCTGATCTGTCTTCTATTCTCTATTATGATAATGGTGGAAACACGCAATATATATTCGCTTCTACAGATGGCAATATATATAAAGCGCCAACAACAGGTTATACTACTTCAAATACTTTAAGCGCAGGTACTTCACTGGCACCGGCAACTTCAGTAATTGATATCCAGGCATCATCAACCGGTTATGTAGCTTTTATTGGAAACAGCGGTACTCTTTCATTATCTGATGACTTTATACCTGCTGCTCCGGTAATTACACCTATGTCGAACACCTATGGTTATCTTAACTTTAATGGTGGATCATTTATACCAGGCAGTAACGATTTATTTGTGGGAAGCTCAGCTGGTATGATGATTAAATTCGGAACCGGATATTCAGCCAAAGTGAATGCAATTCGTCCTGGTATTTTAAATGATGTTTATTTTGATAACAGTAATAACGGATATGTTGTAGGTGCAGGAGGATTTTATCGTTACACATCTTCAGGAAGTACATCATGGAATGTAGTGATACCGGTAATTGATGGTACCACACCTATACATAATGTGTATTCTGCGAATACTGTTCACATGGTGAATGCTACCACTGCAGTAGTTGCAGGAGCAAAAACACTCATGGCAAAATATAATGGTACTTCTTTAGTTTATCAATACCATGATGATGCGTTTAATGCTAATCTGAAAGACTTTGCATTTAAAGGAAATTCAGGTATTGTAATGGGTCAGCATACAAATGGTAATTCTGATATTGCTTACTACAAAACATTTAATAACAGCCAGACATGGTTTGGTGCCGGTTCAATTGAATTTGATTTCACGGGCACATCTGGTAATCCTGAAATTTATGATGGAGGATCAACTCCGGTTGATGCAAATTCCGTTCATATATTTAATAATAAGAAGTTTATTTCTGTTGGTGAATATGGTACTATACTTTATGGAGATCTTAACTCAACAGGAAGCGCAATAGATCCACATCTTAATACGGCAGGAGTTCCAGCTTCACCACCAAGTCCTAAATTTAATGCAGTAACATTTGTTGATGACATTTGGGGGTATATTGGAGGTGATGCTGGTGTATTCTGGAAAACATCAGGTGAGTTCAGAGCAGATGACGCCACATCTAACTTTAATTCTGTTAACTGGCTTACTG
>JBDTVD010000096.1:0-11055 GCA_040007375.1 Bacteroidota bacterium
AAATTATTTCTGATTACTGTATTGCTGCTGAAGGTAAAGTAGAATCTGTTTTACTTGTCAGTCATGTTCCGCTGGAAGAAATAAAAACAATTGTGCTGGATAATCAATCACGCACTTCTGTAATGTTGTCGCGCATACTTGCAGAGGAATTATGGAAGATCAATCCGGAGTGGATTACAGAAACAGCAGAGCATCCAATTTCTGAAAGCACACCTTCCGCAGTTGTAATAGGTGATCGTGCACTGGCTGTTAAAAGTAAATTCCAATATGTTTACGATCTGGCAGAAGAGTGGGATGAATTAACCATGCTGCCATTTGTATTTGCATGCTGGGTTTCCAATAAAAAACTTCCGCAAAATTTTATTGAAGAATTTAATGCTGCATTAGCATCAGGATTAAATCAGATAGATAAACTTACTGAAGTGGAGTATCTTTCAAACGCAGATACACATTATTTAAAAAATGTAATTAAGTATAATCTTGATTCTGCAAAAAGAGAAGCAATAGATCTTTTCTTAGAGAAAGCTGGTAAATTTTAATCTTAATTTTTATTTTTTGAAAACCTACTTAATCACTTAATCACTTAATCACTTAATCACTTAATCACTTAATCACTTAATTATTCAATCACTTAGCTTATCCAAAGTAACTACCATCATTCATTGCCTTGTAAAGGTTTTCTGTTTTTTTTGCAAGATCATCAATGAGATTTAATTCATGTTGCGTCAGGTTCTGTAAAGGTGATTGAATTGATGCCTGTAATTTTTCCTGCGCAGAAGAATTAGGATGACTGAATGTTAAAAGTGAAGGAAGAATTTCCTTTATATATTCCAGTCGTGATTGAGGATCCATTTCATGTAACATGCGATGCAATTCTTTTACATGCTGATCCAGTTCTTTCTTTAATTCTTTTTCTACGTTCTGCATTTGCTGAATCTTAAAAATTTTAATTATATGTTATTTTATATTGCTTCAAATTCAGGCATTAATAAATCAACTGCCGTTTTGCGTTTCATCTTCGGCCAGGTGAAGCAGAATTTTGCTCCCATACCTGCATCTGATTCCACCCATATTTTTCCACCTTCATCTTCAATCAGTTTTTTCACAATGGCCAGACCAACACCACGGCTTTCCAATTCATCACGTGCATTTAACGTTTGGAAGATGACAAATATTTTATCGTGATAGCGTGGTTCAATTCCCGGTCCGTTATCCTTAACATAAAATTGCCAGTCATTGCCTTTATCCTCAAAGCCAATATCAACCTGTATATCTTCCTTATCGTTGTAACGTATTGCATTATTGATGATATTCATAAAAACCTGCTGAAGTTTCACCTTCTCTGTTTTCATCAATGGCATTCCCTGGCGTATATTAATAATTGCATTATCGGGCACGCCTAAAAGATCAATTGTTTCGCGGAGCAGATCATCACATTTAAAAGCTTCTTCTGCACCACCGTTTTTATTTGCTTTGGTATAATCAAGTATTCCGTTAATTAATCCTTCCATGCGCACTACACGGTTTTTAATAGTGTTGAAGTGCGTAACTGAATCTGCAGGAAGTTTATCTCCGATATCTTCTTCAATCCATCCTGTTAAATTTCCTATTGCTCTTAATGGAGCTTTCAGATCATGTGATACAACGTATGCAAACTTGTCGAGTTCTGCATTACTTTTCTCCAGGTTGGCCAGATAATGTTTCATCTTCTCCTCAGCAATTTTCCTGGTTGTTATATTACTTTCAATGAATATATATTTCGTTTCCGATTTGTCATCTGTAATAATTGGTGTAATGGTAATCTGTGTCCAGTAACGTGTACCATTCTTATGATACTTCAGAATTTCAGAAACGAAATTTTGTTTTTCATGCATGGCAGTTTTCATTGCAGCCAGTACACTCTTATCTGAATCTTTATTATCAAAAAAGAGGAACGGATCTTTGCCTGTTACTTCTTCCATTGAATATCCTGTTAACCGCACAAAACCATCATTCACCCATTCAAGAATACCTTCATGATTAATAATTCCAATTGCATTATCAGCTTTACTTGCAACGATGGAAAGTTTTCTCAACTCTTTATTTTTTTCACGCAGTTCATTTCGTGACTGTGTGATGCGTTCGATAACAATATTTTTTCCGCTTTCCAGGTAGTTAATCTGCGCTGTGATTATTACAATGGAGAAAAGTCCTGTGAACAGAAAATCCATATCAATCAGTGCTTTTGTATCACCCACAATCATGTAGTTAATCAGTGATGGATAATAACTGCTGATTATATAGAAGTAAATTACCTGAATTCCACTAAGTGCTGCAACCATCCATCCTCTCCGGTTGCCAAGAAGCATAAATCCAAGCATGATAAGCGACGAGAGATAAAATATACCGGAAGCCCTGATTCCACCCGAAAAGTATGACTGAACATGAAGGAACAGCAATGAAACCAAAACCATAAGAGAGTAAGCAACTTTTTCACTTTTATGAACCGGTAATAAATACAGGTTGGCAACGAAAATCGTTCCGGCTGCCGTTACCATAAATACTATAGAGTTGGAAATATTGGAAATGGAAACAGTTTGAACGGTAAAAAGTAAACATACCAGAAAACCTACCCATGAAGTAGTACGGAATAATTTATAACGTTGTTTCGAAATCAGATCATCTTCCGGTATGGAGTTATAATAACGCTGGGAAAGCAAATGGTTCAGAAGTGTCATTAATTACTTTTGGGTTTATTTTTTAATTTTGAGTTTTAAATTATATTTACAACCAGATTTTATTAACGAATTACTTTGTTTCTTACTGATTCCTTGTACGGCATCATATTCTTATAGTTACAAAAAGTTAATACCATGGCAGAGAAGCAAATTCATCTCCTTCATATTGAAGACGACAGTGTTGACAGAATGGTGGTGAATAAGGTTTTGAAAAAATTCTCTGAAATCACGTCAAATTATCACGCTCAAAATGGGGAAGAGGCTCTTGATATGCTCAGGGGAACAAATGGTCATGCAACGCTGAATCCTTTTCCAAATGTTATTTTGCTGGATGTAAATATGCCACGTATTTCAGGCCTTGAATTTCTTCAGGAGTTGCGGTCTGATGAAAAACTGAGACATTTGATGGCCTTTGTTTTCACTACTTCAAATGATGATAGCGACAGACAGATTGCGCATCGCTATAATGTGGCCGGATATATAATTAAACCTGTAGATATCACTTTGTTTGAATCCACTTTTAAAACTTTGGTAGATTACTGGAAACTCATTGAACTTTCCTGATTAAAGCTGATTCTTCCACAGCCTTAAAATAAAACAACCCTTCTTACGGGAAGGGTTGCTGACTATATTGAAAACTACTTGTTTCTTAATGGCCACTCAATTTGAAATAACGTTGCAGATCTTTCATCGTTTGTCCTGACTCTTTCATTGCTGATGGCAGATTCAGTGCAATTGTTTTTAAAAGATTTTCAATGTCTTCATTAGAATGATTTAACGTAATTGGAATCCGCAATCCGGTATTAGAATAAGCTACACTTGGAAACACAGAGAGGTTAACATAGAAGCCTGCATTCATCAGACGTCTTACCATATTGTATCCAATCTGTGGTTTACCCATTCCAATAAACATAACCGGACTTGCTGCTTCTTTGATTAGTGGAAGCTCATACATTTTTGCCGCCTGATTAAAGAACCGGATTCTATCCTGAAGATGATTCTGACGCACTTTTATTTCAGGGCTGAGGTGAATTTTTGCAGAGGCAATGGCTGAACCCAATACTGCAGGTGGAATCTGTATGGAGAAAATCAATGTACGTCCGAAGTCGCGCACTCTTTGATAGCTTAACTGATTAGGAAATACCAGTACACCACCTGTTGCTCCAAATGCTTTTCCCAGCGATGTGGTAAGGTACATCCTGTCGTGTTTCATCACCTGGCTGCATACATATCCTGATCCGTTCTCTCCGGCCCAACTCATACCATGAGCATCATCTATATATAAATGCAGTTGCTCATAGGTGTTTAGTAATGATTCTAATTCTTTAACAGGTGCCAGATCTCCGAACATCGAATAAACACCATCACTCATGTACCATATTTTGTCATGAGTCATTTTCAATTCTTTAATTCTGTCTTCAAGAAGATCAAGTCTGCTATGACGAACTACTTCAATATGAATATTACGTTCTTTTAAAAGTGACACCGCCTGCTGAACACTGCTATGAACATTTACATCCATTATTACAGCATCATTATCTCCAACCAGTATTGGAATATTTGCCAGGTGACCAGTAGTTGTATTATTTGTTACCACCACCGGATTTTCAAAAATTACAGCAAGCTGATTTTCCAGCTCATCATAAAGTGGGGATGATAAATAAGCCCTTGAGGAAGAAAATACGGTTCCATAACGGGTAACTGCATCAATTGTTCCGGCAATAAGTCGTTGATCGAGTTCTAATCCGAGGTAACTGCAGGATCCGAAATTTATCATTCGTTTCCCTTCTACCTTAATATACTTTCCGTCAAGCTGATTGTCCTCAATTGTCTGCAGTAAAATACCCAGCTTTCGGCCTGACATTGCCACCTCATCCATAATCTCAAGCATCTGCTCATGCTTACTTTTCAATTCGTTGTTCGTTTGGCTCATATTTTTTTTTCCTTTGTTAAACTACTAGCAATCTCATTTCCACTCATTCATCAACATAGTAATAACTGCTGGTTGTTGTGTAACAATAAGCATAGCCAATTCAAAAAAGGTAAAGGGTATTTGTGTTCATGGTAAAAGTATATTAGTTTGAATGGGCGCTATGTAGAGTTTTATGCTTTTCTTAACAGGGAAATGTTAATTGTGATATAGTTAAAAACAATGCAATATCTATTAAACAATTGAATTATACAATGCTGAAGCGTATCTGCTGCAGGTTTAAATAATTGTTATGTTGTTAAAATCCTGTGTTAAAACAGATTGTAAAAATCTGCTTAAAAAATGCAGCGAGTTGTAACTCAAAACGAATAAAACGGTAATAGTTTTTCAGGCATTACTGTCTTTCAAAATAAGACAAAATGCCGGATATATATAGTTGAAAATTGCGGTGAATTAAAAGCCGTAACGAAAACAGATCACTATTATCTTTCAGATGTCTTGGGAAGAATCAATTTTTTCTTTGATTGATCCAAATCACCTCTGTTGATTTTAACATTTTCCATAACTGCCAGATCCTGGGAAAGTGTAACAGTCTGTGTGTTTTTATCTTTCTGGATGATCAGTGACCGAATGGTGTTTTGTTGAGGTCGTGTTGCAAATGCTCCTGTTATCTGTGGATTTTCTCCCTGGTAATAACAGTAAGATGCTCCCGAGTGAAACATCCTGTTTTTTGTTATGATGTTTCCGGCTTCTTCAGTTGATGAAATTCCTTTCGGATGACCGATACCAATTGTGGCATATTCACCCAGATCAAATGTTCCGCTTCCGGTAACCTGGTATTTACCGCAAAGTATGCCTGCATGTTTGCTTACCACTATAGAACGGCCGGCCTCAATATCACCCATTTTATCTCCCATAAGTTCCACATTGCTGTTTTCACTTATCAGTGTATTGCCTAATGAAACATCACAGGAAGTGCGTTGTGTCCATTTACAGTTATGATCAGTGTTGCTGATGGTGAACAAACTGCTTCCTGCTTTACTTCTGTTAAAATCAAATGTTCCGGAAAGCAACATCACATCACCATGTACGGTAAGTTGTGTTCCTGCTGATTCATGACTGATAAATCCGGCATCATACAGCGAACCGTTTCTGATGCTCAGATCTTTGCCGATATTCATAACCAGTTGTCCTTTGCCCGGACCGGCAATTCCCATAAATGAACCACCTGTCATTACAAAACTTCCATCAATCGTTACCGTGTCGCACTGACCGATATATATATAATTATCTTTTGCTGTTTTTCTGATCTCCAGGTTTCCTGCAACATGATTAATGCAGTTTTCAAGATCCATATTAACCGGTGTGGTTGCATCAATAACAAGATTCCCCCAGGTTATTCCTGCAGGAAACGTTGCTCCACCATATTGAAAAAATGCCTGGGTGGACCCTGCACTGAAATTACATACACGTCCTGGCATGTAACCGGTGTTGTTGTGTATATAATTTGCTCCATCATCCATATTAAATTCATCAAAACAAAAATAATCGGTAACGGCTGCATCCATCTGTACTGTTCCTCCGCATGCAATATTCATAGCACTTAATCGCAAAGGAGAAGTGATACGAAGTTCACCACCTTTTTCAACTACCAGTGTATGCAGGTTGGTTGCAGATGCATTAATCATATGATGACCTGCCTGCACAAAATAAGTATGACGTGCAGCATATAATTGTTTAGGAGGAATACCAGTGCCATCACGTTTGGAGTTCCATGCCATTACATTATTCACTACATTATTTCCTGTGCTGTAAAAAGGAATATTCGGCATAGTAAATCTTTTACCTGCCGGTGCGCTGATATCAGGCTGATAAGTGATAGCACCAATACGTAGTGAAACACATTCGGCATCAATAGAACCAGGACCAAAAACAGCATCTGGTTTTATATCATATGTTAACCAGAAATAATTTTTACCCGGAAGTAAACTCTGGCTGCAATTGAAAGAAAATAATTCATCATTAATATTAATAACCGTTGTTCCGCTTTGTTGTGTAAGTGTAAATTCACGGGAAGAACCGGTACACCATAAGCGTGCATTTTCAATCTGGTTGGAAACAGGAGTTGATGTACCGTTGGCATTAAATTCCATTCCGGTAAGTTTCATCGCATTGCCACGACCAGTTGTTTCCACAATAATGCCTATCACACGTTGATTAATACTTCCACGCAATACACTTAATGTATCCTGAATAGTGACAGCATTTTTGAATGACATATTTGTTTCTGCCTCACTGATTTGTTCTTTGGTAAGATTGAATACTACAATCAGTAATGCTACCAAACCTGAAACAGCAAAAGCAGCTGCAATCAATGTAATTCTTAGACTGGTTTTTAGGGATGAATTTTGTCGTAAACGCCTTGACATAAGTGTATGAGTTTTAAATAATCATACATTATACTTTAACGTGTTTAAAAAGTTACGAAGGAGTATTAGTATCAAGTATCAAGACACAAGTATCAAGACTGGAAATATATAATAAAAGGAAATCCCTTATCTAAGCGTTGACTTCGGTCTACGCTTAAGTGTAGAACCAATCTTCAGATTGGAAGCTGATTTTAATTGAAATGAAATTGGAATCTGAAGATTCCATGCACGTTACATCGTAGTCTGAAGACAACGATGAGAGGAAATTATCATTAAAAAAAATAAAGCCCCACAGTTAGTAGAGCTTCATTTTCAAATCTTCAAATCTTCAAATTTTCAAATTGATTTTGATTTATAAATTTCCTCTCAGATCCTGTTCTCTTTCGATGGCTTCGAACAATGCTTTGAAATTTCCTTTACCAAATGATTTTGCACCGCAGCGTTGTATGATTTCAAAAAATACTGTCGGACGATCCTGTTGTGGTTTGGTAAATAACTGCAGCAGATAACCTTCATCATCACGATCAACAAGAATGTTCATCTTTTTAATTTCATTCACATCTTCATTGATCTTACCAACACGATCCCAGACTTCTTCATAATAAGTATCAGGTACGCGAAGGAATTCCACTCCTCTTGATCTTAATTCTGTTACCGTTGCAATGATATCATCTGTAGCAATGGCAATATGCTGCACACCTGCACTGTGATAATACTCTATATATTCTTCAATCTGTGATTTCTTCTTTCCATCTGCAGGCTCATTGATCGGAAATTTTACATAACCATTTCCATTCGATACCACCTTACTCATCAATGCTGAATATTCAGTGCTGATGTCTTTATCATCAAAAGTGATAATCATTTTGAAGCCCATTACATCTTCATAAAATTTCACCCACTCATTCATCTTTCCAAGTTCCACATTGCCTACACAATGATCAACATGTTTGAAGCCAACACTCTTTACAGGGAACGTTCCTTTTGCTGCACGAAATCCGGGCATGAATGCACCTTTATAATTTTTACGCTCCACAAATTTGTGAATGGTTTCTCCATACGTATGTATTGCAGAAATTTTTACTTCACCAAACTCATCCGTTAATGTTGCCGGTTGTGTATGTGCTTTTGCACCTCTCGACATGGTTTCATAAAAAGATTTCTCTGCATCATCAACCCACAATGCAAGCACTTTAACACCATCACCATGCAAGGCAACATGTCGTGTTATTTCATGATCAGGATATAAGGAGGACGTTAAAACAAAACGCATCTTGCCTTGTTGCAAAACATACGATGCTGTTTCCCGAACACCTGTTTCCGGGCCGGCATATGCCACCAGTTCAAAGCCATATGCATGCTGGTAATAATAGGCCGCCTGTTTGGCATTACCTACATAAAATTCAACGTGATCAGTTCCGTTTAAAGGAAGGAAGTCTTCTGCCATGATATTGTTTGATTATAGTGCAAATTTAGTGAATTGACCATCGAATTAAAAGAAGAAAAACAAGCTGAGGTAAAAGTAAATTTATATGCGATGTTACTCGTCTTTCTGGCTCACTTTAGTCCAGGTAAGCTGATCCAGTAATTCCTCCAGTGTTTTTTCAAATTCAATAATGGAGGAAGGAGGATCTGTATCCATTACATACACACTTTTTAAAATGTTGCCGGTGAGAATTTTTATCTGGTGTGAAGGAAAATCTGCCAGGTGTTCATTTACATATTGATTCTGCAATGTATCCAGTCGTAATTCAGTTGCTTTTTGAGACAATGATTTCAGTTGATCAGCAGTAACAGATGCAGTAAACATACCCAGTTTTGATACGGATGTTCGTCCTATATAAACTGCTTTGCCATTATTATAAATGGTTGCTTTAAAAACCGGGCAACGTCCGAAACACGGTGAACGTTCAATAGCAGCAAAAATACTGTCAGGATGTAAAGCACCTGTTGTTCCTTCTGTTGCTGTTGCTCCAACTGTTGCTGAATTACTTCTCCTGGTTTTACAGGAAACAGTAGCTGCAACAGTTACTATTAACAACAGAGCAGAAATTATTTTCAGATTATTTCGGTGCCTGGTATCCACGTTGCTTCGCCATATCTTCCAGTCGCTTCTGGAATTTCGATTTCTGAACCGGCTTCTTTTTGTTTTCCTGAATCTGACGGTGAATAGCATCTTCATCAACAAAAGAACGGAATAAATACTGCTGACCAATACTGATAACGTTTGCCAGGAAATAATAATAATTTAATCCTGCAGAGTAGCTGTTCAGGAAACCCATAAAGAATACAGGCATGAGATACATCATCCATTTCATCTGCGGATTAGTTGCTGCACTCTGACTGTTCATTGATGTAAGCAGTAAAGTAGAAGCCGTCATCAGCAATGTAAACAAACTCACATGTGCTCCATAGAAAGGAATTGTAAACGGCAGACTGAGAATAGAATCATAAGTACTTAAATCTTTTGCCCATAAAAATCCCTGCTGACGTAATTCGATGGAAGAAGGAAAGAAACGCAACATTGCAAAAAGAATTGGTAACTGAAGCAACATCGGCCAGCAACCACCAAGTGGACTCACTCCTGCCTTTTTATATAAAGCCATCATCTCCTGTTGCAGCTTCATAGGTTCTTCTTTATTCTTTGTTTGAATTTCTTCAATCTCCGGTTTAAGAACTTTCATCTTTGCCTGCGACAGATAGGCTTTATAAGTAAGCGGAATCAATAACAACTTAATGGCAATCGTAAGAATCAGAATTATAATTCCGTAGTTCAGATTAAAACTATCCAACCAGTTGAAAATAAAAATCACTAAGTATTTATTTACCCAACCTAATATTCCCCAGCCAAGTGGAATCTGTTTCTGCAAACTGTAACCAACTTTCTGTAAAGTCTGATAATGATTTGGTCCGAAATAAAAATGCATTGCAAAAGTTTCATTCGGAGTATGACCATAAGGAATGGTAAAACTTGCCTTCATGGTTTTCACCACATTAAGATCAGTAGATGCAGAACCGAAACTTTCAATTGTTGTTGGGCTTTCAAATGATTTATCAGCAATAAGCACCTGTGTAAAAAAGTGCTGCTTCATAGCAACCCATTTCGCTTTTGTTTTTAAATCAACTTTATCATCTTTTGTTTCTGATATATAATCCACTTCATTCTCACCATCATCATACTGATAATACATGGTTGCATATAAACGCTCACTCTTGGCTTCACGCTCCTGGTTTTTTAACTGCTGCATCCAGTCGAGCTCCATATAATTTGTATTGGAAGCAACCAGATTATTTATTCCGGTAAAGTTTATATTATAATCAAGCAGATAAGAATTACCTTTAATGGTATATATATAATCAATGTATTGCCCGGGACCGGCATCCAGACGCATGGTTAATGTTCCTGTTTGGTTTTCTTTTACAGAAAGTGATTTTCCGATTGGATGAAAATATAATTCGCTGGTAGAAATGGTTTTGTTCTGTGAGAAAAAGTTCAATCCGAACCGTGTGGAATCACCCTGGAATAATGTTACCGGAGATCCATAAAATGTTTTGTATTTTTTCAGTACTACACTTTTTATTCTTCCGCCTTTATTACTGATGGAAACTTTGAATACTTCATTTTCAAGAGTAGTTACTGCATCATCACCTTTAGCTGCAGTAGCAAATGAACCATACAAAGCAGCATCACGTTGCGCAGTTGCAGAATCACCTAAAATAGAATCGTTAACTGCAATTGTTGCAGCAGTCTGTTGCTGTTGTTTGGTATTTACCTGTTCAACAGCTTTTTCAATCAGTGCAATACTATCACGCTGGTGTTTTAAAGCCTTCAGCTCTTCGGGCGATGGTTGATTAAATATGCTGAACCCAACTAATATGGCACCTATTAATAAAAATCCAATGACCTGATTACGATCCATTTTTTAAATTTAAGAGCGGCAAATATAGTTTGATAAGAGTAACCTCCGGCGGGAAAAAA
>JBDTVD010000097.1:0-10969 GCA_040007375.1 Bacteroidota bacterium
TATTAATTATTGCCTCCTGCACCCATCCGCAGGGAAAAGTTCAGAAACAGATTGAAGCTAAGGAGAAGGAACTTCTTGCTGATTCATCACTGTCACCGGATCGTGCAAAGGCAAATGAACTGATTAAATTATATATAAGTTATGCTGATCAGTTTCCTGATGATACTACTGCAGGAACGTATCTTTTTAAAGCAGGTGATATTGCAGATCGTATTCGTCAGCCACAACAGGCATTGGATCTGTTTGCACGTGTGCAGCGTTATCAGTCAAATCCAAAAGCAGCAGTTGCATTGTTTCTGCAGGGATTTATTAATGAAAATGAATTAAACGATAAGGTAAAAGCAAAATCTTTTTACGAGGAGTTCCTTAAGAAATATCCTAACCATGAACTGTCGAAGGATGTGCGCACTACTATTAATAATCTGGGCAAGACCGATGAAGAGTTGATACGTGAATTTGAAGCAAAGATTCATGCACAGGATAGTCTTGCAAAGAAATAATGAAACGTCCTTCAAGAGCTCCGGTTAAGGAGAAACAGCAGGATTTGTCGCGGGAACGCCAGGTACTGAAGGAGAATTCTGCTAAACAACAACAGCAGGATAAACTCGTACTGATGCTGGCATTTATCGTAGCGGCTGTTGCTTTTACTTTATATATAAATACTTTCGGACATAAATATGCTCTTGATGATTATTCATTGATCCTTGAAAATAAAAGTACACAGAAAGGATTTGCAGGCATTGGTGAAATTCTGAAAACAAGTTATCGTTATGGTTATATAATGTCTGATGATGAGTTGTACCGTCCGTTAAGTAAAGTAATTTTTGCTATTGAATGGCAACTCTCTCCTAAAAACCCTTTCATCGGTCATTTTTTAAATGTGCTTTTATATGCGCTTACCGGTTTTTTAATGATGATAGTTTTGCGTAAATATTTTCAGTCGGTAACACTTGCATTTATTGCATCACTTCTTTTTATTGCACATCCCATCCATACAGAAGTGGTAGCCAATATTAAGAGTTTGGATGAGATATTATCTTTACTCTTTAATCTGCTTACTCTGAACTGCATTTACAATTACGGTAAAAACAGTAAAGCATCGCAATTGATTCTTGCTTTTGTTTTTTTCTTTCTGGCGATGTTGTCGAAGGAATCATCAGTAACTTATCTTGCCGTGTTTGTTGCAGCCTGGTATTTCTTTATGAAGGAATCGTGGTCGCAGTTTTTCAAAGTTGGTGGAAGCATCTTAGCAGCATTTCTTGTATTTATGCTGATCAGGAAAAGTATAGTAGGAGGAGTGGTATCTCTTTCACCATCGGCAGCAGATAATCTTATTGTAAGTGCTCCGGATGCTGCTCATCATTTTGCAACTGCAGTATATATATTCGGTTTATATATGCTCAAACTGGTGTTTCCGCATCCATTGGTATTCGATTATTCCATCAGCCAGATTCCAATCGTTGGCATGAGTGACTGGAGATTCTTACTTACCATTGCCGTTCTGGTTACCGCCTTCATTTTTGCTCTGAAGAATTTCACCAAACGTCCTGTATGGATCTTCGGATTTATATCCTTCCTTGCTGTTGCATCAGTGGCCTCCAACATTTTCATTACCATTGGAACAAGCATGGGTGAACGGTTAATGTATGGACCATCATTAGGATTCTGCATACTGGTGGCAGGATTGATTTCAAAAGCAGGATTCAATGAATCAGCAGTAACAGTTAAAGAACATCTGCAATCCAATAAAAAGATATATATGCCACTGGCTTTAGTGATACTTGCGTTTTCTGTAAAAGCAATTACACGTAATCCGGTATGGAAGGATAATTATTCCTTGTATTCAAATGATGTTCATTTATCACCAAACAGTACACGTACGCATTATTACCTGGGAAATCTTTTGATTAAGGATGAAATGACTGCAGGGAAAACGCAACTGCAAAAGGACAGTATCCTTAAAGAAGGTATTAAAGAACTGGAGAAATCCGTTGCAATTTTTCCAGGTTTTACAGATGCATGGAACCAGATGGGAGTGGCTTACTGGCGGTTGAAGAATTTTGAAAAAGCAAAGAACAGTTATGAGTCTGCATTAAAATGTAATCCAAATGATGCAACAGTTCATAGTAATATCGGCACTATTCTTTTTGAAACAGGAAATTATCCGGAAGCACTGAAAGCATTTACAAAAGCAACGCAGATCAATCCGAACTACGGTGATGCTTTTTTAAATTTAGGTAGTGTGTATGGCATGATGAAACAATTCGATCTTGCAGTTCCTGCTTTTGAAAGATGTATTGCTATTGATCGCAACAATGCAACTGCCTGGTATTACCTGGGAATTACTTACCAGAGTTTAGGTAATACAGCAAAGGCACAGGAATGTTTTGCGCAGAATGAACGGTTGAAGAATGCAAAATAAAATGCGTTTTACTATTGATAAAATTATTTTTACACTTGCAGGAATTTTTCTTTTCACTGCTGCAACTGCACAACAGCATGGTAAAGTAAAATATCTGAAGAAAGATAATTACGGAAGTGTATATGTAACAAAAGATACTTCCATCAGAGAATACAACTGGCTTAGTGTTGTTTCATTTAATAAGGAAGTAACATCTGCATATACTACCAACTATAATGTTGTTTTGAAAGACACATTGGTTCTCACAAAACATTTTTCAATAAACGAAAAGCTGCTTTTAAACTGGACTCCTTTATATATTTACAATGATAATTATTATGTGTACAGCCCTTCCGACTGGATGGCACATTTCAATTATCTTGTAAATGATTCTGCAATTATTGAGTATAAAACGGATGGTCCGGATGCAATGATATTACTGGATTACCAGGAATTATCTTCCAGTGAGTTTCTGTTTAAAATACTTTCTTATGATAAAGTGGTTAGTGAATTAAGAATAAAGATTATAGATCCGGCAAAACAAATAACTCTGTGGATATTCAAATCAAAGAATTACAAGAACAACATGCTAATAGTAAATGGAGATAGAGTGAAAGAATACCCAATGGTAAAATGTGATTGCAACGGACAGAAATGTTTACTGGAATTTGAATTTGATAAGATAAATGAGGAGATGATAAGTAAGAAAGGTTGGTGAGTACTTAACTTTTCTGATAAACAATTTTTTGTTGAGTTGATTTTCCTTCCTGTGTAATACGTAATATATATACACCGGCATCAACATCATTACGATTGCTAAAATCAATAATTGATTCTTTGTTATTTAAAACACCATTTAAAATTAATTTTCCATTCAGATCGGTAATACTGTAAGTTGTGCTCTCTCCGGAATTAAGTGTGACATGAATTTGATTTGTAAAAGGATTTGGTGAAATAGTAAAAGCATCTGATAGATTCTCATAAGTGGAAACAACGCAATTAGGATCAGCAATTACATGATAAGCATAACTTGGTAGGGTGCAGCCATTTTGAGGATTAAATATAAAATAACTAAAATTTCCTGGTGTATTTACAGTTATTGAAGTAGTAGTTGCACCGCCACTTCCACTCCAGTTATAATTAAGTGCCTGAACGGAAGGGCTTAGATTTACGGTATCTCCCGTGCATAATAATGTAGTATCGTTAAATGACTGACTGATTCCTGCATGTCCAATAACATGTGGAAATCCGCCCGGAGTAAAACTTTCTATAAAAAGACCAGAATCAAATAAGCCATCTGAAACATCAGCTATTGCAATTTTAATATGATACGTTTCACATGCATATACAGGAACATTCACCAATATTGGAATAGTAAAACCATCGAAAATAATATTTGTTCCACCGGTATTATTTACGTAATAAGAAGAGTAATTAAGAGATTCATTTACGTTTGTACAATTGTTGGCACCTGCATTTGCACCTGGAGAACCCGCATTTATAGAATTTATTCCAACAGGAATTGAAGTCTGTGGAATGTGTGTTATATTTTCTTTATTATAAAATCCTCCTCCAGGTTTTGGCCCTGTTAAAAATATTCCCATCACATCAACAAAAGGCGCACAGGTGAATTCCGGATATTCTTCTGAAGCAAATACAAATCGAAATTTGAGGGAATCAGATTTGAGTGTTATATCAAATTCAAAAACTGCAACATCGCGAACAACAGCTCCTGTTAAATACTGCAGATCCGTATCACCCTCTATTGCCATATCAAAATCCTGTTGAGATGACTGTGGATTTGCTGCACTAGAAGTGTGCCCTGTGCTTAAAAAAACTCCGTCATTGAATCCGATATTATTTGTGGCACCACTAACAAATGTTGCAATGGATGAAGCATCTCCTCTGAAGGTAGGAGAAACGGAAGTTATGCCGGCAGGAAATAAGGCACTCTGTATACTGGAATAATTCCCAGCCGGTGGAACTGTTATGATTAATTGAGCCAGGGAAGTTGTTAGTCCTGCTACAATTAATAAAACGGTAAGTATAATTTTTTTCATAGTAGATGGTAAATGTATTGAGTAATCAATTTAAAAAAAAGCAATTGTCCTTGTAAAGTATACACGTCAAGAGAGAAAAGTCAATAATTTACAATCTCTAATTTTGAATTTCTAATTTCTAATTTATAATTTATAATTTATTTTTTTATTATTCCCCTTACGCCATTTCCTTCACCAGCATCCGCTCCAGTTCTTCCTGCGTGAGGTTATTAAAAACTTTTCCATCAACAGCCAACGACATCTGTCCCGTTTCTTCTGAAACAATTATTGCCAGTGCATCACTCTGCTCCGTAATACCTAATGCAGCGCGATGACGCATTCCGTAATGTGCAGGTAGTTCTGTATTATCTGTAACAGGAAGTACGCAACGAGCAGCTTTTATTTTATTGTTTTCAATTATTACTGCTCCATCATGCAACGGACTGTTCTTAAAAAATATACTCTCCAATAAACGTTTAGAAACATCAGCATCCATAAGGTCACCTGTACTCTGGTAAAATTTCATATCTGTAGTTCGCCCTAAAACGATTAATGCACCTGTCTTTGTTTTCGACATGGTAGTACATGCTCTTACCACAGCATTTATATTCAATTCTGCTTTGTTGGCCGAGCGGAAATTCCATTGAAATAATTTTTTAGGTAATGAGGTTTTACTCATCAGGCTGTTCGTACCTAATAAAATTAAAAATCTTCTAACTTCCTGCTGGAAAACGATGATCAATGCAATAACTCCAACACTCATTACCTGTCCAAGTAATGCACCAAGCAACTGCATGTCGAGTACTTTTACAAATAAACTCCACAATATATATAAAGCAACTATCCCAAGGAAAATGCTCATCGCCGAAGTACCTTTCAGTAATTCGTAAATTTTATAAAGCAGGAAAGCAACAATAAGGATGTCGAGCACATCAAGCAGGCGCACACTTACAAAGCCGATATGAAACAGTTCCATGCAACGAAGATAGTATTTTTCAATTAGCCAATTTGTAAAATTATTAAACAAGGAAACAGAAAGTATAAATTATTTTTAAAAGCCAAATGGCTTATACAATAAACAATTTTTTCATTAGCTAGTTTACCAATAGGCAAATTGAGAATCTTATTAAATTCAAACAGAAAACATATATTATTTTAAAAAGCCAAATGGCGTATTCAGGAAATAATTTTTTCATTAGCTAATTAACCAATTGGCTAATTGGCTAATTAAAAATAATCATTCTTAATGACAAATCTATACGGATAATGCGCCGCTTCACCTGCACCTTCAACTCCAATCCTTTTGGTAATCTTTATTTCGTTTTCCGGAATATATATACTCCTGTCTTCAATCCAGATGTTTTTACCGGTGAGTTTGGTTCCGTTAAGATTGAGTCGTAATCCTAACGATTGTGATACTGTACCTGGTCCGCCAGCCAGAGTTTTATCTGCTTTCAGTTTGTTTCTTCTTCTTAACATCTGCTCCACACCATCAACAGGAGAAACAGCTCTTATTAAAACAGCATCAGGTGTATCTTTTTCATTTGTTACTACATTAAAAAGTGCATGAATGCCATAACATAAATATATATAAGCTATTCCACCTTCTGAATACATTATTTCTGTACGTGGTGTGCGTCGACCATTGAAAGCATGACAGGCTCTGTCGCGTATTCCATCATAGCCTTCTGTTTCTGTTATAACTCCTGCAGTAAAAATGCCATCAACATGAGTTACGAGAACTTTGCCTATGAGATCTTTTGCAATCTCCAGCACATTATTTCTTATATAAAAATCTTTCTTTAATTTCATTTCACCAATTCCAATAAACCATTACTGTTGATCCGCACATCACTATTGTCCATCATAAACTGAATAACCTTTGCTAAATTTTCTTCTTTAACAGGAGCAGAAAGAGCAGCAAGATCATGAAGAGAAACGGCCTTGTCCTCCAGATGTTGCCTGATGGTTTCTTCTGCCATTTTAAATTCCAGGTCATTTAATTCGAGCTTATTTAATTGCCTGCAATAATCACACGTTCCACAACGCTGATCAGCAGTTTCATTAAAATATTCCAGCAACATTACACTCCTGCAATGAAAATGATCGGTGATATAACGTTTCATCTTCTGTGCACTTTCCAGTATTCTTTTTTTTCTGT
Source organism: Bacteroidota bacterium (assembly GCA_040007375.1). GTDB lineage: Bacteria > Bacteroidota > Bacteroidia > AKYH767-A > OLB10 > JANOXC01. The sequence goes on from JBDTVD010000097.1 coordinate 6,602, forward strand.
TGGTAAGTAATGATGCAGGAAAAACCAATTCATCATCCGGTAGTCTTGGTTGCAAAAATGAAATCCTGGGCTGATCAGAGGAAGGTTGATAACTGATGACATTCAGATGTTCAAGTTGTTTCAGTTGTTGGATTAGTTCTACTTTTGGTAATCCTGCTTTTAGAGCAAGATCATTTTCATTGATATCTGCAAAACGATCAAACAATCCTTCGTAGGTGCGCAATAATGTTTTAATGAGATGATCATATCGCACTTGTTCCACCTGGAATTTATACAGATCCATATTGCCTATTTCAAAATGCAAACGTGAAGGCATATAAAATGAATCTGATAAGGATATATATTCAGTCAGCTCCAGCATCTTTAAACATTGCAAAGCAGATGCAGGAGACAATTGATAATTATTGGTGAAGGCTGCAATATCAAAATCATAAGTTTCACCATAACCGGAATGTAATGCAATCTGCAGATAATTACTTAATGCTTTATATATTCTGATGATTTCTGATTTCTCCGGAACAGCATTCTGCGCACGGTTAATCAAATCGCTAACATCTGCTTCTGTATATAAAGCTACTGCAAAAGAATGTTTACCATCTCTGCCAACACGACCCGCTTCCTGGTAATAACTCTCCAGGTTGTCAGGAAGATCAGCATGTATTACAATGCGCACATCCGGTTTATCAATGCCCATTCCGAATGCATTGGTTGCCACAATCACTCTCACTTTATTCTGCATCCATTCATCCTGTCTTTTATTACGTAATTCCCGTGGAAGTCCGGCATGATAAAATGTAGAGGAGATATTATTCTTTACCAGCCAGTCACTTATTTCCTGTGTACGGCGACGATTACGCACATATACAATTCCGCATCCTGATACACCTTTAAAAACTTTAAGCATTCGTTGGAACTTATTATCATCATGCAAAACAGCATACGATAAATTACTGCGTGCAAAACTTGCTGTAAAACGACAAGGATTTTTCATCTCTAACTGCACACAGATGTCATCACGTACTTCTTCCGTTGCAGTGGCTGTTAATGCAAGGACAGGAACTCCGGGAATATGTTCTTTTATTTTTGCAATCTGTCGGTAAGGAGGACGGAAATCATGTCCCCACTGACTGATACAATGTGCTTCATCAATAGCAAGCAGATTTACAGGCATGAGTTTTAATCTCTCAATAAATAATTCCGCAGCAAGACGTTCCGGTGATATATATAAAAATTTATAATCACCATAAATGCAATTGTCAAGAGCAATATCAATCTCCCTTTTTGTCATTCCGGAAACCAGTGAGATGGCTTTAATACCACGTGCATTAAGATTACCAACCTGATCTTTCATCAATGCAATTAATGGGGAAACTACTATACATATTCCGGGCATCACCAATGCAGGAACCTGGTAGCAGATTGATTTTCCACCACCAGTTGGAAGCAGTGCAAGTGTATCCTTCTTTTCCAGAACAGCATTAATAATATCTTCCTGCATCGGACGAAATGCAGAATAACCCCAATGTAGTTTTAGAAAATCATGTGGAGTAGAAGGTTCGTGCATAAAATAGTTCGGAGTGTTTTAGTTTGGAGTCTTTAGTTCGGAGTTCGGAGTAAATTAGAATTTAGAATTCAGAATTCAGAATGCAGAATTAATAGTTAGTTGGAGAAGAATGAACTTCAAGATTCATTATTCAAAAATTTAATATTCAATATTTAAAAATGATGAACAGAACGCAGATCATTATGATTATGATGATTGTTTTATGATTGAAAATAGAGTTCGATGCACTGTAAGCTTAATATATAAAAAATCATTCCCGGCCACCGAGAAACCCGCCCAGCACACCACCGAGGCCGGAAGATTGTTCACGTCCACCACCAAATTTTGCTGCAGAAACAATACGATCTGCCAAACGACTGAATGGTACACTTTGCAGATACACCAGTCCGGGACCTGTTACCAATGCATAGAATAATCCTTCACCACCAAAAAGTGCATTCTTAAATCCGCCGATAAATTTTATATCATATGTAACTGTTGTCTCCAAAGCAACCAGACATCCTGTATCAACTCTCAATGTTTCTCCTGCTTTCAATTGCTTTTTTAAGATGGTACCACCTGCATGAATAAAAGTATTTCCATCACCAACCAGTTCCTGTAATATAAATCCTTCACCACCAAATAAACCGGCACCAATCTTTTTAGTGAATGCAATATTAATTTCTATACCTTGTGCAGCACATAAAAATCCATCCTTCTGACAAAGAAATCTTCCACCGAAGTCGGCAGGATTTATATTAATTATTTTTCCGGGATAAGGAGCTGCAAATGCACACTTACGTTTCACATTACCATTATTGGTAAAAGAAGTAATGAAAAAACTTTCGCCGGTTAACATCCTTGTAAAACCTTTGAGCAATCCGCCACCGGATCCTGTTTGCATTTCAATTCCTTCTTCCATATATAACATCGCTCCGGCTTCTGCACGGACACCTTCCTGCGGATCGAGCTCCACTTCAACAACCTGTATATCGTCGCCTATAATCTGAAAATCTATTTCATGTGCCATAATAATTGTTTTTAACTGTTTGGTATGAATGTTTAACCTTTAATTGTGCTTGTAATATGAATATAGGAATTCTTTCAAAAACCATTTCAAAAATTATTTTTAAACGCCTCACCTCTGATCCTCTCCCTGGAGAGGAAGTAAAAGGCATTTTTGAAATGGCTTATTTATGATTTTCTATATTCATCCAATAAGGTCGGTATTAATTGATAACTTTACTCAACAAAAATATTAAAAATATGAAGCATCGATCATTCTTAATATTAGTAATGGCTGCATCGTTGTGCTATTCTTCAACAATCGCACAAAGTTTTAAAAGCGATTCACTTTTTGTTCCCGGTAATGTGAAGCAATACCAGTTTAATCTGGATAAGCCGGCTTTGCAGATTGATGATTTGAAATATGAACAATCCGGTGATCCAATTAAAGGAGGATTAACACGTGATGGTGGGAGAGTGATAATGGACAATTACAAAAAAGGTCAGCGTGTAAAAGCAAGGGTGACTTATGCTGATGGAACTTCTGAAGAAATTACACGTTCTCCCTGTTATATTGATCCGGTGAAGTTTGAGTTGTGATGGATATCAGAACTTTGATTAACTTATAAAGTTTGTAAGAGCTAAAACAGCTTTGACTACCTTTTTATGCTAACTGAAATTTCCGAGGCGCTCATGGTTAGATTCCTCCTGAAGGACATATATATAGTGCAGTCATTCAGGAGGAACCTTGCCGTGACTGAAACAATCAAGCTTTATTTAACACAAGTGTTTGAAAGAGCTAAAGAGCTTTGAATACCTTTTTATACTAACCGAAATTTCCGACGCGCTCATGGTTAGATTCCTCCTGAAGGATAGAATAAGAATGAAAAAATAAATATTACGGTACATTCTGCATTCTTTACTCCGAACTCCGAACTACACACTCCGAACTATCTACAAACCATTCACAACTTTATCCTTCGGATACTTCACACTAAATCCAAATTTAAACTTCTTTGTTTCACCAGGCTGCAGTGTTAGTGTCCACGTAACTTTTCCTGTTTCTGCAGTAACAACACCACCTGATAATTCATCCTGTTTTATTTCAATGTCTTTATCCTGCGATAATGGTAACTGATCTTCAACAACAATTGTTACCATTTCTTTTTTTGTATTACGAACAAATGTTTCATAGGTAAAAGAGCGTTCTTTATTCCCACCAAACATTCTTGCACTACTGAATTCATTCAGTTTTTCTCTCTTAACGATGATGCGTTTATCTCTTCCCATACTTAAGGTTAATGTATCTCCTGTCTGCAATGGATTTACATATGATTGTCCAACATAACCTTCATCAAAATATATATTGGCAGGACCAGGAGTTATCGTCAATGCATCCCAACCAGTAATGCGTGCAACAAGAAATGCATCAGCATCCATCTTCGGAGCAGATATATATTGATACGTTGCATCAAGACTGTAATTCTGAATATCAACCTGGTATTCTTCACCATCACTCATTACAGTGTATGGATTGGTAATAATAAATTCACTGCTCAACTGGTTTTCACTCTGTTTAGTCTCTGCCCATTTATATGTTTGCAGACTTTTATCCTGTAAAACCACACCAGCAGGAGCAGAAGAGAGGGTTTCCATACCTTGGTTGTTGCTCTTTCCTCTCATATATGATTGAAGCTGGTAAGGCATAATAAAATTTAAAAACCATGGATTCAATTCCGGTTTCACACCAGCAACAGATGGATTACCTGTTGATAAACGCAGATGTGCATTGATCCAGTCTTCACCGGTGCTTTGTGTAA
>JBDTVD010000098.1:0-10934 GCA_040007375.1 Bacteroidota bacterium
TTTTGTGCACCTCAAAGGTAATCTTTGAGTTAAAAAACTTCCCTTTCTCCTTTTTTAAATTTAAATCGTTTAGGACGCTATTGATTTTGAATTTATAATTTATAATTTAGTTCTAACGTTTTCCCATTTCTTAATCTGCCAAGTAATAAATCCTCTGCACACCAGTTCATCTTTCAGATTTTTAACATCAGCCTGCATCGTTTTTACTACTGATGTTTCTGTTTGCAATACATTCAGAATTTGTTCCTCTGCATCTTTACTGCTGAATTGAAATTTCACTGTTACATCCATCTTCGCCTGCCATGTATACTCCATTTTTATTTCACGAAGTATTAAACGGTATTGATCAGCATTCAGACAGCGTGCCAGTTGTAATCCTGTTACATATTCGCACGTTGTTGCCAGTGCACAGGCATGCATGCTGTTGATGTGATTTTTATTTCTTCTTCTGAAGGGTAACGTCATTGTGATGCTGTTAGTATCCAATGCAGAAATTCGAATGGCATGTGGTGCATTAAAAGGAATCTTCCACCAGAGAATACGATTCGTAATCCATAACCAGAAGGAAGAATGAACAGATTTTTCGAGAAGTTTATTCAGATCCATTAAAGTTCGGAGTGATTAGTTCGGAGTTCGGAGAAAAGTGATTAGTGATCAGGCACCAGGGATTAGTGAATTTTCTGTAATTTATAATTTCTAATTTGTAATTTATAATTTTTAATTTCTATTTAATAATTCCCTCAAGTTTTTTCATCGCTTCGAGAGTTTCTCTTTCAAGATGATTAATAATATCTTTACAAGGTAATATATCATGTATCATTTCTACACTTTGTCCGGCACACCAGAGGTTGTTATAATTTCCGGGCTTTACTGCATCTTCCAGTAATTTTAATCCACGGATATTTACCAGCATTTTGAAATATTTTTTTGTGCGTGCATTCCGGCTCATCATTTTCTCAAACCAGTTCTGTTTTGTTCCCAGTTTTTGTGCAGCAGGTGTATTGATTACAGCACATGGTGTTCCTGATAATCTTTCTGTCATGATGATGTCCGTCATGCCATAATCAACCACTGCATTTTTATAATCATCAGGAACTCCTCCTTCCACAGATGCAATAAATCTTGTACCTATACTAACTCCCGAAGCACCACAGGCAAGCATGGATAATATAGCTTCTCCAGTTGCAATTCCTCCGGCAGCAGCAACAGGTATTTGAGGATATTTATTTTTCAGTGATGGTATCAATATATAATTAGGATGTGGTCCTGCATGACCTCCTGCTCCTGCTCCAACTGCTATAAATCCATCACATCCCAATGATGCACATTTTTCAGCATGAATAAGATTGGTAACATCACAATAAACTTTACCACCATATTCATGAGCACGTTGAATTACTTCTTCCGGATTGCCCAGACTGGTAATATAGAATGGCACTTTTCTCTGTATGCAGATTTCAAGATGTCTTTTATAGAGTGGATTACTTTTCTGAACAATGAGATTCACACCGAAATTACCTGGCTTTCCTTGCTGTGATAATAACTCCAGGTGCAGGTTGTCAATAATATCTTCCAATGCTCCTTCTTTGCGGAAGTTGAGTGTCGGAAAAACTCCCATGATGCCGTTGTTAATGGCCGCCTTCATCATCTTCTCATTAGAAACCAGGAACATGGGCGCCATAATTACAGGAATGCGGAGATTCAGCTGCCTGGTTAAATCGTTTTGAATACTCATTCCTGAACTTCTTTTTTTTGTAATGGTAAATCTCACTTTTTTAATAATATTGTAAACGGTTGCCACAGAAATTTATCAACTGCAAAATATTCTATTCAGAAAAGAATCTATGACGGAATTAAAACGATTATTCGACCTGCTTGATATTTATAAAGAACGTTATACTGATTGCGTTGATGCATTCAGTTATAAAGAAGATGGAGAATGGAAACAACGTTCTTTCTCGTACTTCAGTAATGAAACATTGGAGGTAAGTTATGGTTTGATGGCTTTGGGATTACAGCCAGGTGATAAAATTGCCACACTGAGTAATAACAGACCTGAATGGAATTCATTGGATATGGGAATGCTTCAGGCTGGTTGTATCCATGTTCCTGTTTATCCAACTATCAGTGATACAGATTTGAAATATATATTGCAGGATGCGGAGATTAAACTGATTGTTGTTTCAGATGAAGCATTGTGGAATAAAGTTTCTACTGCTGCAGGTGATCATTTTCCTGAAAAAGGCCTTTATAGTTTTAACAACTTACAAGGCAAAACAAACTGGAATGTGATTACTGATCTCGGAAGAAAAAATCCTGCTCCTGAAAAACTGCAACAGATAAAAAATACAATTACGGAGAACAGTCTTGCAACGTTATTATATACATCAGGCACAACAGGTGTTCCCAAAGGTGTAATGTTATCACACATGAATATCCTCAGTCAGTTACTCGCTGCCGAACATTTATGTCCTGTTGGAGTTGGCGGACGTGCACTGAGTTTTCTTCCTCTTAATCATGTGTATGAAAGAGTGCTTTCGTATTTATATATGTATAAGGGTGTGTCTATATATTATGCCGAGAGTATTGAAAAAGTTGCAGATAATCTGAAGGAAGTAAAGCCTCATATTTTTGGATGTGTGCCACGACTTTTTGAACGTGTGTATGATAGAATTGTTGGGAAAGGAAGTGAGCTTACAGGTATAAAGAAGAAGATGTTTTATTGGTCGCTTGCATTAGGATTACGTTATGAACCTTATGGAAAAAATGGCTGGTGGTATGAAACACAATTGAAGATTGCACGCAAGTTAGTATTCAGCAAATGGCAGGAAGCATTGGGGAACAATGTAATGGTTGCAATTAGTGGTGGTGCTGCTTTACAACCACGACTTGCACGTGTATTCTGGGCAGCAGGAATTCCGATTCTGGAAGGTTATGGATTAACAGAAACAAGTCCTGTTATTGCAGTGAATACGTTGTTACCTGATGGACTTTGTTTCGGAACTGTTGGTAAGCCGTTGAATAATGTTACAGTAAAAATTGCTGAGGATGGTGAGATATTATGCAAAGGTCCGAATGTGATGCTGGGCTATTATAAGCAACCGGAATTAACAGCAGAAGTAATTGATAGTGATGGATGGTTTCATACTGGTGATATCGGAACATGGTATGAGGATAGATATCTGAAAATAACAGATCGCAAAAAAGAAATATTTAAAACATCAGGAGGAAAATATATTATTCCTCAGATGATTGAAAATAAATTAAAGGAATCAGGATTTGTAGAACAGGCAATGGTGATTGGCGAAAATCAAAAATTTGCAGCAGCATTGATCGTTCCTAAATTTGCTTTTGTTCAGGAATGGTGTAAACGAAAAGGACTTTCAGCAAAGAGTCATGAAGAGCTTTGTGCATCACCTGAATTACGGGAACGCATGAAAGAAGAAATTGAACGGTTGAATAAAACACTGGGAAGTTTTGAAACCATTAAAAAGTTTGAATTGCTTCCGAAAGAATGGTCAGTTGATGGTGGTGAACTTACTCCTAAACTCAGTCTGAAACGCAGGGTGATACTGGAAAAGAACCAGCAATTGGTAGATAAAATTTTTAAATAGATTTCTTAATTATATATATCATGAAAAAAGTTATTATCTCCTCATTATTATTCTTACTATTTACAAATGCATATTCTCAGCAACTCTGGGGAACTATGCAGCTTGGAGGACCTTCCGGTACAGGAATTATCTATCATATGAATTACGATGGAACCGGTTTTGCAGCAGCAGCAGGATTTGCAGGAAATAGTCCACAGGGAAATCTGTTATCTTATAATGGATATTTATATGGTGTTTCTGTTGCAGGTGGAACACATATTAGAGGTGATATTTTTAAATATCAATCAGCTTCCGGAGTTTATACTTCATTTTTCAGCATGGACAGCGCCAGTGGTTATTATCCAAGAGGCAGTTTATTCCTGGCATCCAATGGAAAAATGTATGGTGTAAATGGTAATGGTGGTGCATCAAACTTCGGAACATTATTCTCTTTCGATCCGGTAAATAATATATATACAAAGCTGGTTGATTTTGTAAATACAAATGGAAAATATCCGCAGGGAAATGTAATAGAATACAGTGGAAAGTTGTATGGCATGACAACAAGTGGTGGCACAAGCAGTGGTGGAGTAATTTTCAGTTATGAATTATCAACCGGTATTTTTTTAGTGGAACATGATTTTAGTTTTACTGATGGATTTACTCCGTGGGGATCTTTTATTATCTGGAATTCTATGTTGTATGGAATGACATTCGGAGGTGGGACAATGGGATATGGAAATATTATTCAGTTTGATCCTGCAACATCAGCTGTAACTACTGTACACAATTTTGATGGAACAAATGGAGGTGCTCCTATCAGTTCCTTATGTATTGCAGGAAACAGCCTGATGTATGGCATGACACAGCAAGGTGGTGTAAGCAACAAAGGAGTAATCTTTAGTTTTAATACTTCAGGAAATATTTTTATTAAGCTGCATGATTTTAATACTACTGATGGAGCATCGCCTAATGGAAGTTTAATGCAGGCCAGCAATGGAAAACTTTACGGCACAACATATTCCGGTGGATTAAACAGCGTTGGAACAGTTTTCAATTACGATATAGGATCCTCACAATTTACAAAAGTTCATGATTGTTCACTTGCTGCCGGTGGATTTCCGGGAGCAGATCTGCTTGAATTTAACGGTGCAACTTCTATAAAAGAAAATTTGCTGCAGCAAAGTATTTTGATTTATTCCAATCCGGTGGAAAGTATTTTGAAATTCCTGTTGCCTGAAAAATCAGATAATATCAGTATTAAAATAATTTCTTCAGATGGAAATGTGGTATATAATCAGTCATGTCAAACAAATGATAATCGTGAAGCTAAAATCAGTATTGGTAACATTACCTCCGGAAATTATTTTTTGAATGTGATTTCCGGTAACACTATTTATACAGCAAAATTTATTAAACAATAACCGATACGGAAACAACTGTGTTAAACTTCAACCCTTCTATGAAAAAAACACTCCTGATTATCACCATATTCCTTATATATATACAAACACAAGCACAGGTTCCGCAATTATGGGGAACCATGACATTCGGAGGATTTACGGGAGAAGGAATATTTCACATGAATGGAGATGGAACATCCTTCGCCATGACTCCCGGATTTACAGGCAGAGCACCTGGTGGAAATCTCCTTCCTTACAATGGTGAACTGTATGGAACTTCCTCACTTGGAGGGACAGATACATTGGGTGACATTTTTAAATATAATACCCAAACAGATATATATACTTCCCTGTTTAACTTTGATTCTATCTTTGGAAGTTATCCGCATGGCAGTTTATTTCTTGCATCCAATGGCAAAATGTATGGGCTAACTCATCGCGGCGGATTAACAGGGAAAGGTACTTTATTCTCTCTGAATCCTGCAACAAATGCATTTGCAAAAGTGCACGACTTTGATGTTGCGACTGGTGGATCTACAGAAGGAAATGTTACAGAATATAATAACAAACTTTATGGTATGACTTCAACAGGTGGAATAAACGGTACTGGCGTGTTGTTCAGTTTTAACCTTACTTCCAATATATATACTGTTGAATATAATTTTTCAGGACCGGATTTTAACCCTTATGGATCTTTGCTGGTTTATAACAATTATTTATATGGGATGTCGTATGCAGGAGGTGCCTTTAATAAAGGAACAATTTTCAGGTTTGATCCTGCTAATGGCAGTATTGCAATTGTACACAACTTACAAGCTGCTGAAGGAACTTATCCTTATGGATCATTGTGCCTGGCAAATAATGGTATTATGTATGGTTTAACAGGAACTGGTGGAACAAATAATATAGGAACGATATTTAGTTTTGATCCCACTTCTAATTCATTCAACAAGCTGCATGATTTTGTAGCATCTAATGGAAAGAATCCAAACGGTTCTTTAATGCAGGCAAGCGATGGGCATCTTTACGGAACTACTTATTTCGGTGGCACGCAAAATCAAGGTGCCGTTTTTTCTTATGATATTACCGGAGCACAATTCACTAAAATTCACGATTGCATGGCATTTAATAATATGAATCCAAATGCAGATCTGCTGGAGTTTAATGGTGTTTCTTTTATTCCTGATTTTCCAGATCCTGACGATATTAAAATTATTTCAAACCCCGTTCACAGCACATTGCAGTTTAGTTTTAAAGAATCAAATTTAATTTTGAAAATGCAGATTTTTACTAATGATGGCAAAATGGTAATTGAATCATCTTCTACACGAAGTAATGATGATTTGCAAACTCTTTCTGTAAACAATCTGGTGGAAGGAAATTATTTTTTGATGATTAGCACATCAACCGGTAAATACGTAGCTTCCTTTGTGAAGCAATAAAAAAAATGTCCGGATTCTTCAGGTCCGGACACACATCCACTACTACTTAAATTCTGAAAAGGTACTCTTTACTCACAAACACATTTTACTACTATCATTAAATTAAATCAAATTTCTTTTGTTTTGTAATATGGTAGTTGAACGAATTTAAAAGGCTCAGGGTTTGTAACGATTGATCTGAATGATTTGTCATTTGTTCACTGACAGGATAATAAATGGTATCGAGTATCAAGTTTTAATTCAGCAGGAGTTTGAGCAACAGCAACAGGTCATTATTTATATTAAAGGAATAAGTACTTAATTACTCAATCACCTAATCATTTAATCACTTTAAAAAAGGGCAAAAAAAAGTCCGGATTCTTCAGGTCCGGACACACATTCACTACTACTTAAATTCTGAAAAGGTACTCTTTACTCACAAACACATTTTAATGTACTTTACTTTCTTTAAATTAACTGTACTCTAAACAAACCTTCATTAAATTAAACTAACTCTTTAATTAACTCTGATAAAATCTAAACTAACAAACTAACTGAGTATTTTAACGCGTTTTAACGTCCCTGAGTTTGTCATTTGTCGTGTTGAAATTTTGTCATAGTATTAATGACAGATCAAAGAGTAAATCACTGCATGATCAGTTGGTTTCCGTTTGTAATAGTTAAATTTAACTATTGGGAAAAAGGTAGTCCGTTGCGTTACAACTAACTTTACACAGAAACTGCAAAAATATAATCAATGAAAGATACATCAGGATTTTCCTTCAGATCACGATTAAAAAGTTTTAGATATGCCTTTAACGGAATGCGTTTATTAATCCTGCAAGAACACAATGCAAGAATACATTTTGTTGCAGCAATCATTGCAATACTGATGGGTTATATATTGAATTTAACTTCTGCAGAATGGTGTTTGCTTACACTGGTTATTGCAGGTGTCTTCATTGCTGAACTCATCAACACCGCAATTGAAAATTTATGTAATGTAGTTCAACCTGATTACCATGAAAAAATAAAAGTAGTGAAAGACGTTAGTGCAGCTGCTGTATTGTTAGCTGCACTTTCTGCTGTTATAGTTGCGATGATATTATTTATCCCTAAAATAATCTGTCTGTTTTAATCAGATGTTTCCCTGACCTAACAACACTACAGGATTTTCAAGCAATCCTTTGAAAGTATTTAAAAACTTAGCACCCACTACTCCATCAACTGCGCGATGATCGCAACTCAGTGTTACTCTCATCACATTGCCTGGCTGAACAATACCGTTCTTAACAACAGGAACCTGCTTGATAGCACCTACTGCAAGAATGCATGCGTCCGGTGGATTAATGATAGCAGTAAACTCTTCTATATTAAACATTCCTAAATTGGAAATTGTAAAAGTGTTTCCTTCCCAATCCTGTGGTTGTAATTTTTTATCTTTTGCTTTCTTCGCAAATTCCTTTACTTCAGTTCCGATCTGAGATAATGTTTTTGTATCCGCATATTTCACAACAGGAACAAGTAATCCTTCATCAACGGCAACAGCAACACCGATATTGATGTGATGATTATAACGGATCTTATCTCCCAGCCATGAAGAATTTACTGCAGGATGTTGTTTCAATGCAGTTGCAACAGCTTTTAAAACAAAATCATTAAAAGAAATTTTTACTTCTGTAACTGCATTCACACTTTCACGTGCACGCATACAATCATCCATATCAATATCCATTGTAAGATAAAAATGCGGTGATGTAAACATGCTTTCACTTAATCTGCGTGCAATGGTTTTACGCATCTGTGATACAGGAACTTCTTCAAAAGATTCTTTGGTAACTCCGGATAATGAAGAAGAACCTGCAACAAATGATGATGGTTTGAACCATTCAATATCACGCTTTATAACACGACCAAAATCACCACTGCCTTTTAATTTGGTGAGATCAATTCCTTTTTCTTTAGCAAGCATACGTGCAAGTGGTGATGCTTTAACACCATTGTCGCTACCGGCAGTTACCGGTTCCGCAACAGGTTGTTGTTTTGGTTTTTCAGGAGCATGAGCTTCTTCTTTTTTAGCAACAGGAGCAGCTTCCGGTTTTGCTGTTTCTTTCTTTTCAGGAGCAGCCGTCTCAACAGTTTTAGCATCTTCAGCAGGAGCAGCAGCATTCTTTGTTTCTGTTGGTTTAGCTTCTGCAGGAGCTGCATCTTTCTTTGTTTCTGCTTCCAGCAATGGTTTATAATCTTCTCCTTCTTTACCCAATATAGCAAGAATACTGTTAACCGGAGCAGCTTTACCTTCCTCAATACCTATATATAATAATGTACCTTCCTGGTAGGATTCAAATTCCATGGTGGCTTTATCGGTTTCTATTTCAGCAACCAGCTCACCGTTCTTTATCTTATCACCAATTTTTTTATGCCATTTCACCAGAACACCTTCTGTCATGGTATCACTCATTTTGGGCATCCTTACTAGTTCCATAATTGAGAATTAATAATTAATAATTAAAAATTGAATTTTACTTAATAGTAATGGTTGTTTTTTCTGTAATGTAATTTTGTTTAGAGCTTCTGATTATGGCAGTCAGTAGTTTCAAAATTTCATCTGACTTTATTATATATAAATGATAATCTGCTTTAACAAGTTGACTTCGTTCCAATAACCGGAACCAGTATTTTGTTTCTCTTGCTTCCTTATAAGCAATTTCCATCTTCGCGATAAAATCTTTTTTCGAATGTGCTCCTTGTGCTTCCTCTATTAAGGCACCTATCGCTGTTCCTGATCTTAGAAATTGTTTTGATAAAACGTATTCCTTCTGATTAATATGAATGTTATATAACTGAATAACATCCAATGCAAACTCAAACGACTTATCAAGAATAAGATTCTCCTGTTTCAAAATAAACTAATTCTAATTCTTAATTATTTATTCTATTGAACTGTTTTATAAAGAAAGAATATCCTGTTACAAAATAAACTAATTCTTAATTATTTATTCTATTGAACTGTTTTATAAAGAAGAAGAATATCCTGTTACAAAATAATCTAATTCTTAATTCTTAATTATTCATTTTTCATTCAACAATGTAAGGGTAATCATCCTGCATATAAACATCTTTAAACAATTCAGATGGATCAGGATAAGGTGATTCTTCGGCGAAGCGGACGCTGTCTTCTACAATTGCATTGATGTTGATGTTGAGCGTTTCAATATCTTCTTCTGTTGCAAAATGTTGTTCAATCAGTGTTTGCTTTACCATCTCCACAGGATCTTTTGCTTTATAACTTTCTACTTCTTCTTTGGTTCTGTATTTAGCAGGATCACTCATGGAATGTCCACGGTAACGGTAAGTGATCATCTCTAAAAACACAGGACCTTTTCCCGCTCTTGCATGATCTGCTGCATTCTGCATAGCATCATGTACTTCTTCCACCACCATTCCATCAACAGGGTAAGAAGGCATGTCATAAGCCTGTCCCATTTTATATAATTCCGTAACGTTACTTGTGCGTTGAACTGATGTTCCCATTGCATAAGCATTGTTCTCTACAACAAATATCACTGGCAACTTCCACAGCATTGCCATATTAAATGCTTCGTGAAATGCTCCCTGGCGAACTGCTCCATCTCCCATATAACACACACAGATATTTCCGGTGTTGTTATACATTTCTGCAAATGCAATTCCTGCTCCCAGTGGAATCTGTGCTCCTACAATACCATGTCCGCCAAAGAAACGATGCTGATGACTGAACATATGCATGGAACCACCTTTGCCTTTGCTGCAACCTGTTGCCTTACCATATAATTCCGCCATCACTTCACGCGCTGAAATACCCTTTGCTATTGCATGAGCGTGATCACGGTAAGCAGTGATCATTGCATCTTCTGGTTTTAAAACCGTCATGGCACCTGCAACAACTGCTTCCTGACCAATATATAAATGACAGAATCCTTTAATTTTCTGCATACCATACAACTGCCCGGCTTTCTCTTCAAAACGGCGCATGAGGTACATGTCGTTATACCATTTCAGATAAACTTCCTTACTGTATTTGGATTTTGTCTTTTTTCCTGCTTTCACTGATGTTTCCATACCTGACAAAAATAGCATTTTTGCATATAGTTCGGAGTAGGGAGTTCGGAGTTCGGAGTAAAAAATGTAGTTTAGTTTGGAGTGGCGAGCTATTGGTTCGGAGTAAAAAATAAAATAGATCAATAAGGAAGGATCCTGGAGGGAAGATTTAGATTTTAAAAAAATTCTACTCCGAACTCCGAACTAAATACTCCCCACTTATAAAATATTATCAGAGTTGAACATATAAGGAAGCAACTGTTTGACACTGGGAGAAACGAGGTATTTACCATTTTCAGCTTCCATGATCAGTCGTATAGAATGACCATAACGGTGCTCATATTCTGCCATCACCTGGCGACAATCACCACAGGGACTCACTGCCTGGTGATGGTTTTTCTTATGCTCAGAGTAAGCAGTTATGGCAATTGCTTTAA
>JBDTVD010000099.1:0-10907 GCA_040007375.1 Bacteroidota bacterium
ATATGCCAAGTCATGGTCATGGACAAGGATATGAAGACCTTCATTTTTTAATTCCTGAAACTGTTGAAGGAATGGATATTTTTAAAGGCCCTTATGCTCCTCAGTATGGTGATTTTGCAACTGCTGCTGCAGTATCATTTAAAACAAAGGATTCACTGGAAAATAATTTAATACAGATGGAATCAGGTTATGTTCCTGAAGTAAAAAATCTGACAACAACACGTGCATTGGCACTTTTAAAAATGCCTGATATAGGAAAAAATATTACTTCGTATTTTGCTGCTGATGTTATTAATAACAGAGGTTACTTTGAAGAGAGTCAGCATTTCAAACGTACCAGTATATTTTCAAAAACAACCATTGCAGTAAGTGATCACAGTCACATTCACTTTTCTGTTGCCGGTTTTGGTTCATCATGGGATGCATCCGGACAGGTTCCGGAACGTGCAGTAGATGCAGGATTAATTTCCCGTTTCGGCAGCATTGATAATTCAGAAGGTGGAACAACACAACGGACAAATGTTAATCTTATATATCATACACAACTTCGAAATGCTGAATTTGAAACACAAGTTTACAGTTGTAATTATCGATTTAAATTATTTTCCAACTTTACTTTTTTTGCAGAAGATACTATTAATGGTGATGAAATTGAACAGGATGACAACAGAACTATACGTGGATTAAATGCACGTTACACTATCCCGCACAAACTGGGCAATCTGAATAATAAATTTACCTTAGGAGTAAGTTATCGCGCTGACGATATTGAAAATCAATTGTGGCATGCAGTGAAAAGAGAACGTCTGGAAGTTCGTGCACATGCAAATATTCAGGAGCGTGCAACAGGAATTTATGTGAATGAAATTTTCCGCTTCAGTGATCAGTTCCGTATAGAAGCTGGTGGACGTTATGACTATTTTATTTTTGATGTGGATGATCTTTTACCAGATGATTCAACACATGAGAATTATTCCGGCTTCAATTATCAGACCTTGTTAAGTCCAAAGCTGAACTTTATATATACTCTATCTGACGACCTGCAGTTTTTCCTGAATACAGGAAGTGGATTTCACAGTAATGATGCACGCTCTGCAGTACAGGAAAAAAACAATCATGTCTTACCACGTGCTCCAGGTGCAGAGCTGGGATCACTCATTCATATCACTAATCGCATTGTTACATCTGTAGCTTTTTGGTGGATGGATGTAGAAAATGAATTGGTTTATGTTGGTGATGACGGAACTACAGAAAATAAAGGAGCCAGCCGGAGAATGGGAATTGATTTTAGCTTACGTTGTCAATTTGCAAATTGGTTGTATGCAGATGCTGATCTGAACATTTCAAAAAATCGTTTTATCAAAAATATTTATGGTGATGAAGCTGCAACTGATTTTTATATTCCTCTTGCACCTGAGTTTACTTCTTCAGGCGGACTTACTGCAAAACTTAAAAATGGATTAGAAACAGGTGTTCGTTATCGGTACTTAGCATCACGACCTGCTAATGAATCCAATACTGTTAGAACAAGAGGATATAATGTAATTGATGCAAACATATCGTACACAAAATCACATTACAAAATCGGACTGACATTTGAAAATCTTACCAATACAAAATGGAATGAAGCACAGTTTGATACCGAATCGCGATTGCCTGGTGAAACAGCAACAACAGATGAACTTCACTTCACACCTGGTACTCCCTTCTCAGCAAAACTGATTTTTGGATATTTATTTTAAAAAAGTTTAAGAATTTTAATTACAATTTACACTCATGGATAAAGGTGCCGTTGCTCACGGCACCTTTTTTATTTTCTGTATTTCGGTCTGATACTCATTTTTTTTCACACTATTTTTCGCGTTCCTTTTGAAATTCATTTTCTTTAATCGTATATTTGCGATATAGTATTAATGTAATGGCACAAAACAAAAAAGACGAATTCAGTAAAAAGGAAAATGAACTGGCTGATTTTGCCAATGCAATCAGTCATCCTGCCAGAGTAGCAATTCTAAAGCAGATTGCCAGCAGTGAAAATTGTATCTGTGGTGAAATTGTGGAAGTATTACCTCTGGCTCAATCCACCGTCTCGCAACATCTGAAAGAATTACTAAAAGCAGAGTTGATAACAGGAAAGGTTGATGGAGTAAAATCGTGTTACTGCATTAACTGGAAGACTTTTGAAAAATTTGAAAAGACATTCAATGAATTTTTCACGCGAACCAACTCGAATAATCCAAAATGTTGTTAAATATAAAAATCATATCACATGAAAAATCCATATCCAAGAATGCATGTAAGCTTATATGTAAGTGACATTGCAAAATCAGTTGAATTCTATACACAGTTTTTTGGTCAGGAACCAACCAAAGTAAAACCGATGTATGCAAAATATATTTTAGAAGAACCATCTCTGATTATTTCTTTTGTAGAAAATAAAGAACGAGTACAAAACAATTTCGGTCATTTAGGATTTCAGGTGGAAACACTGGAAGATTTAAATATTAAACTCTGGCAGGCAAAAAAATTAAATCTCGTTACCAAAGAAGAAACCGGAACGAATTGCTGCTATGCAAAACAGGATAAATTCTGGGTAAACGATCCTGATAATGTGCAGTGGGAAGTTTATTATTTTCATGAAGATGCTGAGTTTAATGATCCGCATTATGAAATGAATGAAGCTACTGCTTGTTGTATGCCGGCTGATAAAGAAAAATTACATCTTTCTGGTGCAGTTACTGAAAAATCATGTTGCTAAGATCAAAAAAACTGCGGTGAATAAAATAACTGCAGTTTTTACAAATTGTTAAATCAGAATTATACATTTCTATAAAACAATTACTATGTCGCAAATTAAAGTTTTATTTTTATGCATTCACAATTCAGCACGAAGCCAGATGGCAGAAGCGTATCTTAAAAAATTTGGAGAAAACAAATTTCATGTTGAAAGTGCAGGACTGGAAGCCGGAAAACTGAATCCACTTGCTGTTGAAGTTATGCAGGAAGAAGGAATTGATATTTCGAAAAACGAAACAAAGAATGTTTTTGATTTTTTTAAAGAAGGGCGACTCTACGAATATGTAGTTACGGTTTGCGATGAAGCAAGTGCAGCACAATGTCCCATATTTCCTGGTGTGCATAAAAAAATAAACTGGAGTTTCACTGATCCTTCTTCTCTCACTGGAACACAGGAAGAAAAATTAGCAACTACAAGAGAGGTAAGAAATAAAATAAAAACAGCAGTGTTGAATTTTATTGCTGAGATTAATGTAACATGAGAAAATATCTGGCTGAATGCATCGGTACTTTTGCATTAGTATTTTGTGGTACAGGAGCCATTATTATTAATCAGCAAACCGGAGGACAAATAGGACATGTTGGAATTGCAATAACGTTCGGACTTGTTGTAACGGTAATGATTTATGCCTTTGGTGAAATTTCAGGAGCTCATTTTAATCCTGCTGTTACAATTGGTTTTTATATAGCCGGACTTTTTGAACGCAAAGAAATTCTTCCATTTATTGGAAGTCAGGTGACAGGAGCATTTGCTGCATCAGGATTATTACATTTTCTCTTTCCTGAAAACTTAAATCTGGGTGCAACACATCCTGTTAATTCCGAAATGCAATCTTTCATATTGGAAATTATTCTCTCCTTCCTTTTAATGCTCGTAATACTTTTCACCTCACAAGGATCAAAAGAAGTTGGTGTTATGGCAGGTATTGCAATTGGTGCAACTGTATTACTGGAAGCAATGTTTGCAGGTCCGGTCAGTGGAGCATCGATGAATCCTGCAAGAAGTTTAGCACCAGCAATTATATCAGGCAATCACTCTGCATTATGGCTCTATCTTACAGCACCATTTACAGGAACTGTTGCAGCAACATTAATCTGGAAATTTCTAAAACGCAAGTAAGTTTATAACTGCTCAAAAACCACATATCATTACATGCAGTTTCAATTTTTAAACTGCCTGTATGAGTTCTGTTTGTTTTAATTGATTTTCTTTCACACATTTGTATCAGCCAATTATTCATCCTTGTATTTCTCTCTTTTTGTAAAATTTTTTTCATATTAATCCCCTTCATAATGAACAATGAACAACGTAAGTCTACTCTGAAGACTGAAGATTTTACAAAGCATAAAAAAGTAGTACAATATCTGAAGGAGCTGGAAGACTTTAAAAAGCAAAAGCCACTAATTGTTTCTGATGTACTTGACACAAATGGAAATCAGTATGTCAACCTGGTGCAGAAAGGTGGTGGTGTTCTCGGTGTTGCTTTAGTTGGATATACTTATGTACTGGAACAAATGGGAATCCGTTTTTTGCGTGTTGCCGGAACCAGTGCAGGTGCAATTAACACTGCAATGATGACGGTTATAGACCGCAAAGAAGATGTGAAAAGTGAAAAAATACTAAAGGTTATTTGCGATCTTGATTTTTTTAAACTGGTAGATGGGCATCCTGTAGCACGTAAGCTGATTAAAATGTTTATTACTAATAAGGATTTTGCTACAAAAGCAAGGACGTGGATTTTCGGGTTGATTGGTATTTTGATTTTATTAATTATTTCGAATATCGCTTTCCTGGGACTGGAACAATCATTTCTTAAGTTGCATCGCATTACCATTTTCAGTTTTGTACTCACGGGATTTTATCTGATCTTCTTTGGTGCCATTATATATTATGCAAAAAGTCTTTTGAAAAGATTGAAGAATGCAGGTTTCGGAATTAATCCAGGTGATTATTTCTACGATTGGCTAAAACAAAACATGAAAGATAATGGTGTTGATTCGGTAACATCGTTACGTATGAAAGCTGCACAACAGGTTCCCGGAATTAAAATGCGTGAGCCAAGAACGGAAAATACAGATGATCTTGTTGGTGATGTAACATTTATTGCATCAGAACTGGTTACACAAAATAAAATTCAGCTCCCGGAAATGTGTGATTTATTCCGCACTGCAGATGATGTGGATTCATTACAGCCTGCAGGATTTGTACGTGCATCAATGTCGATTCCTGTTTTTTTTGAAAGTTATTTCATCAATAATATACCTTGTGATAATATAGAAATTAAAAATGCATGGAAAGAGCGTTTTGGAATTACAGATCCTCCTGCATCAGTTCGGTTTGTAGATGGAGGAATGCTTTCCAATTTTCCAATCAATATTTTTTTCAATCCAAAAATTTCGGTGCCACGACTTCCTTCATTTGGTATTGATCTCGATGATACATCACCGGAAGATAAATCCAATGAAGCTGTTGGTTGGTCGCTTGGTGGATATTTAGGAAGAATGTTTAATACGATCCGTTATTATTATGACAAAGATTTTCTGCTGAAGAATGAAATCTTCGAAAAGGGAATTGGTAAAATTAAACTGGCCGAATATAACTGGTTGAATTTTTTTATGGAAGATAAAGATAAAATCGACATGTTTATTAAAGGTGCAGAAGCTGCAAAAGAATTCCTGATGGGCTTCGATTGGGAGGCTTATAAAAACAGTCGTATAGAACTTAAAAAAATAATAGACAAATCAACGCATTGATATTATATAAATACACTTCAAAATGGATTTTTTATATATAGATATACCTCAAACCTGGTTATGGTTTTCAATTGCATTTGCTGCAATGCTTGTAACATCACTGATGATGAGTCATCAGGCAGCAGGGTTCCTCACGCGTGATGGTTCTCTGCGCAAATTCAGCATTCTGGATCTGCAGCTTCCCTCATCACCAAATGATATTCCGAATATACTTGGTGGAATTTTTCGTTTGCCTGAAGGTAAAATACGTTACGCATTAAAGTCGTTGAAAAATCATTTATATATTGACTTTCTTTATATGCCTGCTGTTTATGGATGTATATTTTTATTATGTATGCACGTTTCTTCAAAAACAGTTTCCATTGGTCATCCCTGGTTTGCAGCATTTGCCTGGTTGCAGATCCTTGCCTGGATATTTGATATGATTGAAAACATTTATCTCCTGACACAGATAAAAGAAAGAAGAACACCTCCTGTACCAATTAATAATGTACCTGAAAAAATACATCGCATATATATATCATACAAATATATGGTGCTAACTAAATGGATGATTGCATTGTTAGGTGGAATATGTTCATTGATGGTTTTACTTTATTTCTGGATTACCGGGAAATACAATCCGGATAATCTGTTTTATTCAATTGTAATTATCGTAGAAATTATTGCTTTCATTGCTTTAAGTAAATATATGAGCAGGAAGAAAAATCAGTAACATCCAACGAATACATCCTTTTAAATTTCCAATTTTGAATTTTTAATTTCTAATTTTGAATTAATAAATCTAAACAAAATGGAAAAATGGATCTTATATGCAATCCTGTCAATGATATTTGCTGGGATTACATCTGTTGTTGCAAAATCAGGAATGGATAATTTAAACAGTGATACGGCATTGGCTGTTAGAACTACAGTTGTGTTGCTGTTAGTTGCGGCAAATGCTTTTTTATTTCGAAATGCTTTCTCAGAATTACAACATATCACAGGAAGAAATTTATTAATGCTTGCGGTTTCAGGAGTATGCACAACTCTTTCCTGGATATTTTATTATCGTGCGATGAAACTGGGACCTGTTTCCTATGTTGCATCAATCGATAAAGCAAGTATTGTAATAACCCTGTTATTGTCCTTCATTTTTTTGAAAGAACCTCTAACAGCAAAAGTACTTGCAGGTGCTGCTTTTATTTTAACAGGGATGCTGATATTAGTGTGGAAGTAATTAATCCATTCTGATATCAACTCTCTCATTTTTGAAATTAGTTTGCCCAACCAAAACATTTTTTCTATATATATTATTTTTGGTTCGCTTTTTATTAAGGGGCCATATTTCCCCAAATTTTCTCATTTGCAAGTGAATCATGTAACATTTACGTTTATTTGTGTAACATGAGTGTGAATTTTAATTCCGCTATTTGCAACATGAAAACTACAAATATTATCAACCACACTAAAAAAACAGTTATAAAAAGTTTTGCAATCTTACTGTTTTTATCCGGCCTTGTTATTCCATTGCATGCAGAGAATATTCCTGTACCAGTTACAGAGGGGAAATTCGAGAATTCTGTTGTTGATCAATCGCAAAAAAGTATGCAACGGATTAATGAGATCAATGCAATGGATAAATCGGCTTTATCACATGCTGAGAAAAGAAAATTAAGGAAAGAATTAAAATCTATTAGTGATAGAGATAGTAACGGTGGCATATATCTTTCAGTTGGAGCTGTGATCATCATCCTTTTACTTTTAATACTGTTACTTTAAGATAGTGCAGTTTAAAACAAAGCAAAGTGATTCATAATTTTTAAAACTATACAACCAAATGAAAAACTTAAATTCAAAAGTCATTTCCACCATCGCCTTATTTTCAATCTTCTTTCTTTCCATACTAAAATCTGAAGCGCAAAGTGCAGAGATTGGATTAAGATTTATGCCTACTTTTTCATCATTTGATACGCAGGATGGAGCAGGTGGAACAATTAAAGGAGAAATAACACTTGGATATGGTGCAGGTGCTTTCGTTGGATTCAATTTCACGGAGTACATTGGTATTCAAGGTGAGATTATATATAGTTCCATATCACAGAAACATAAAGATAAAAGTGGCATAGAAAGAAAAATATCATTAAAGTATTACAACATTCCAATTTTATTTTCTCTTAACACAGGCAAAACAAAAATCATTAATGTGAATGTGGTTGCAGGTCCTCAGATTGGTATCAAAGCTGGAAGCAATACAACCTCAACAGGTGGTGATGGCACAGCCTCAGCATCGGCAGTATTAGCAGTGAAAAAAAATGATTTTGGATTTGCTTATGGTGCAGGACTAGACATTGCGCTTAATGAAGCTCGCACCGTCAGATTCGGACTTGGATTCCGTGGTGTATATGGGTTGTTTGACATCAGTGATAACAGCAGTACACTTGCTAATGATTCCTATTACCTGTTGGATCGCACCAAGATTAAAACTTATTCTGCTTACGTTGGGCTTTCTGTATTGCTGATTTCAAAAAAGAACAAGGACGATAAATAAATGGTTTCCCTAATTTAAAAAAATCCTGTCTCTATAGGATTCTTTTTTAAAAATGAACTGGAAGTGGCAACACTTATAAAACAAGGTTTGATTATGTAACACAATATAATTAATCAACATAATCCACAGTCGGATAAAACATCTTTACAGAACAAAATATTTCATCTTAAAAAAAATACAAATGAATACTACAGAAATAAAAGGAAACTGGAATGAACAAAAAGGCAAACTCAAGCAACAATTTGCGACCTTAACAGATGACGATCTGATGTTTGCTGAAGGTAAGCAAGACGAAATGATGGGAAGACTGCAAATTAAATTAGGTAAAACAAAAGAAGAATTGCATAAGATCCTTTCCTCACTTTAAGTTTGTTATAATAAATAGTTATAAAAAAGGAGTACTGGTTAACAGTACTCCTTTTTTATTCTCATAATACCAAAACCTCCGGAACTCAAAATCACAATCATTCACAACATCATAGATAATAAATGAATAATTGGATTTATTAATTTCCAGAGTTTTTTCAAACATACAGATAATTACATACTGCCTTTACTTACGGATTTTCTGAATCTCCTTCTTAGCAAGAGCAAAAATGTCTGATAGATATTTAACAATTGCTGCATTACCCTTAAGTTAATTTTTCTGCAGGTTAATAGAGTATCTTTACACAAATAACCTTAGAAATAGCATCTTTTTATTGTAACTGTATTCATACATAATCAATAAAGAATGATTCAGGTGTAACTTTTCGCTGCAGAAATATGATTTTATATATTAAATATATGGTTAGTCTTCGCTGCAAAATGATGGTGAAGGAAGAACTTAATAAACTGGGACTTCGTTATATTTCCATTGAACTCGGCACCATAGAAGTGCTGGAAGACTTCTCCATAAATCAGCGTCAGCAACTGAAGGAAAACCTTTTAAAATCCGGACTGGAATTACTTGACAATAAAAAATCCATTCTTATTGAAAAAATAAAAAATGTTATTACAGAGATGATACATTATTCGGAGGAAATACCTAAAACAAATTACTCTGATTATATCAGTGAAAAGCTGGGTTACGACTATACTTATCTTTCTAATGTTTTTTCTGAAGTAAAAGGCATCACTATCCAGCAGTTCATTATACTTCATAAAATAGAACGTGCTAAAGAACTGCTTTTATATGATGAGCTGAACCTTACGGAAATCGCTTTTAAATTACATTATAGTAGTGTTGCACATCTCTCCAATCAGTTTAAAAAAGTTACAGGGTTATCACCATCGTACTACAAATCACTTAAACAGAAGCGTAAAAGCAATCTGGAAAATATGTGATTTATGCAATACTTATAAGTAATTATATAACTTATAAAATGATAAGTACCGCATCTTTGTCGTGTAAGAATGCAGTTATAAATTAAATTAAAAAACACATGACAAATTCAACAGGTGCACCATTAAAAGCAAACTGGTCAGAGCAAAAAGAAAAATTAATTGCAAAGTTTTCTACACTCACAAAAGGCGACCTGCATTATGCCACCGGAAAGAAAGAAGAAATGATGACAAATGTGCAGGAGAAAACCGATAACCTCAGGGAAGAGTTCGGTGCACGGATTTCATGAATTTAATTTTTTAATGACCATTTTTCAAACCGTTGTACGGATATTATTTTATCGTTGCTTACAATTATAAATTAAATATATATAAATTGAGATCAATAATTATAAATTACATTGCAAAGAAAGTTTGTAAACATTTTGGGCATAAGTGGCGTTACATTGATTACTCACATCATATAAAGGCAAATGGCGATCCATATGATTTCAGCTCCTCCCGCAATTGCATAAGATGTGGGCAATACTCCTATTTATATGCTGACTGGAAAGATGAAGCGAGATCACAGTTTGATTATGAAAGTAATTATTTTGCCAGGAGAAAACCAATTACAATACCAACTTAAATAACCGGGAAAAAATTATGATAATGTCGAATTCTGAAATTGAAAAATCAAAATCATTTGTGCTTAACAAAGCTCTTGATTACATTTCAGGATCTATTATAATAAAAACAATCATCAAGAAACCAACAGGCACCGTAACCATTTCTGCATTCGACAAAGGAGAAGTTTTAACAGGGAAAGTTTCACAATTTGATACATTGGTTCAGGTTGTTGAAGGCAGCGTTGAACTACTGCTTAATAGTGAATCGCACTTTCTTGAATCGGGTGAAGCCATAATTATTCCTGCACATACAGCAAACATTTTTAAAGCAACTGATCGCTTTAAAATGATTACCATAACCATTAAAAGCGGATATGAGGAAGTACTTTAAGTTTCCATCCAAAAACAAATATCAAATACATAATGGAAAATAAATATCAGAAAGGCGATTTTGTTCACACAAAAAAAAATCCTCAGGTAAAGCTCATCGTGCGACGATTTGTAGGTCATACTTATTATTGCATAGTGAAAGATGATGCATCAAAAAAAGAAATGGTATATCTGGAGAACGAATTATTGCAGGATGTGAGTTTGTAACTTCGTGACTAAGTGACTAAGTGATGAGGTGATGAGGTGATGAGGTATTTCAAATAAAGAACCTTATTCATAAGGAAAAATAAATTTCCGTTTTGCATTGCTTTCTTATAATATTTTTTGTTTCATGCAGAGATCAGTGGAAACAGAGATAACAGAGAATAGTTGCACTGGCTAATTGGCCAATTCAAAAATTGGCTAATTATTTTAATGCCCCAAAGCCTGACCCAACCACCGTTCTGCATCTTCTACATTTTTCTTTCGATGCTAAATAAGTGGAGTTCTCTGAAAAAACTATAATG
>JBDTVD010000100.1:0-10846 GCA_040007375.1 Bacteroidota bacterium
GAATATATATGAGAATAATTTTGTCTCACAAAATTATTCCGAACTCCGAACTCCGAACTCCGAACTCCGAACTCCGAACTCCTAATTGAAAAGATTCAAGGGAATAGAATTACCAATAGCGGAATAACCTGCGGCATTCGGATGTACATAATCTCCTGTCCAGTTACTCTTAATTCGCAATGGATTTGTTGCAGGATCTTTCACTACTGCTTCAAAATCTAAAACTGCATCAAAGTGTCCCGGAGTTCTGATCCAGGCATTTACAGCTTGTCGTGTTGCTTCGTTGGCCACGGTGTATTTGCTCGAGTTACCAATTGGAAGAAGTGTTGCACCATACACGAGTATTCCTGCAGCATGAGCTTGTGCAACAATTGTTGTATAAGCATTTGTAATATCAGATGCCGGAACATGATGATAAGAAATATCGTTGATGCCTTCCAGAAGAATTAAGTAACCAACATTAGAACGTGATAACACATCTTTTGCAAAACGATGCACTCCTGATGGTCCTGCAAGATCAGATGCTACCACACGATTGGAACCAATTCCCATATTGATTACAGAGAATGGAGCACCTGATGGAAGAATGGAAATTCTGTTAGAAAGAATATCAGGCCATGTTCCGTTTGCATTGTTTGTTGACGCTGCACCATCTGTTATAGAATTGCCAAAACATATTGCAACTTTACTGTTTGCAGGTGCCCATACCTGTAAGTCAGAAACCATCAGCACCTGTGTTGTGGTGTTACTCCATGATGCAAGAGGAAGTGTTGTTGATGCAGTATAATTTCCTGATTTTGATATATAACTTGTATGCAATCCTGTTGGATGAAACGTAGTAGGATGATAACTTCCGGGAACATAAACACTGATTGCAACTGTTACATGTTGTGCAACTGTGAGTGTTACAGGATCACTCCATATTTCTGAATCAGGAGCGAGCGTGAAACCTGCCAGACCGTTAAATGTTAATGCTCTGTCACTGGAGGCAATGATGGAATTATTTGAAGAGCGCAATGCAATATGTGCAGCTCCTGCTTTAAAAGTATTTGTTGCAAATTTATTGGTGAATCGTACTCTCACTTGTGTGCCTCCAAGTTTTGTAAAAACATTAAGACGGAAAGTCTGGTTGTTGAAAGAAGGAGTAGATTGTATTGCACTGTTTACAGTGGTGGAAAGAAATGATGCAGCCCAGCTGTCAACCCATTGTCCGGGAGTTTTAGCTTCGTTAATATTTTCCGTTGTGGTAGAAATTTCTTCAGCAGAATCTGTCTTTTTACAGGAGTTGGAAAAAGAGAATAACAGGACGACAATAACTAATGTTTTAATTTTGGTGGTGGTAAAAGTTTTCATGATTTTAATTTTTGATGGTGATTAATTGTTGGATAAAATGGTTGGAGTTTATAAAAACGAAAGTCCAATTTAAAACATTATTCCGGATAAATCTAATGGGTAGTGGAAGAAGGTATATTTTCGGAAACCGGATAGTGAATTATGGGTTGAATAATAGTGTGGTATCTGATTTTAGAATGGATATTTATACTCAGAATAAGACTGGAAAATGCCAATGAAAATGGAACATATAATTATAGCAGGAGCAGGTGCTTCCGGATTAATGGCTGCACGTGAATTGTCGAAAGCAGGATTTAGTGTAACGATACTGGAAGGACGTGATCGTGCGGGAGGACGGATTCATACAATACATGATTCCCGATTTCCACAACCTGTTGAAATGGGTGCTGAATTTATACATGGAAAGTTGCCCGTTACCTTAGCACTTCTTAAGGAGTATGATATTGAAAAAAATATTGCTGGCGGGAAATTCTTTACTGCTAAAAACGGAGAATATATAAAGAATGAAAATGTAGTCCTGGATTATCAAGGTGAGCTGGAAGAGAAGTTGGAAGAACTGAAAGATGATATTACAGTAAATGAATTCCTGGAAAAAAATTTTCCCGAGCCACGTTATGAATTATTGCGAACATCAGTAGTTAAGTTTGTGGAAGGATTTGATACAGGAGATAGTTCAAAGAGCAGTGCACTTGCATTTAAAGCAGAGTGGCTGGGAAGTGATGAAAAACAATACCGTGTTGAGGGTGGATATATAAAACTTGTTGATGCTTTAATGAAAGAATGTAAAGACAATAATTGTAAAATTATTTATAATAAGATCATCAAGCATATCAACTGGTCCGAAGGAGAAGTGGAAGTTGTAACAGATGACAGGGAAGTTTTCACTGCTGATAAAATAATCATCACTTTCCCTCTTGGAATCTGGACAGCAGACAGTACTACTAAAGCAGGATTTACAATTCAACCTGAATTACCGCAATATCGTAAAGCTGCTGCTGAATTGGGTTATGGTTCACTGATCAAAATAATTGTTGCATTCGATACTGTTTTCTGGGAAGAAGAAGCAGTGAAACAATGGACAGGATTTGACACTTCCTCAATGGGTTTTGTTTTTTCACATGCACCCATTCCTACATGGTGGACACAGGCACCTGCAAAAATTCCTGTGCTTACAGGATGGCTTGGCGGACCATCTGCAATAAAACATTCCAATTCATCAGAAGAGGAATTATTTCAACTGGCATTGAAATCGTTGGAATTAATTTTTGGAGTGAAACCAAATGTTATTGCTTATCATATCATCAATTGGAACAACGATGATTTTTCAAAAGGATCATATTCTTATGAAACAGTAAATTCAAAACAATTAATCACCATCCTGAAAACTCCTGTAAAAAACACTATATATATTGCAGGAGAAGCATTGTACGATGGAGAAGGACTTGCAACAGTGGAAGCAGCACTTGCCAGTGGAAAGGAAACTGCTGCTTTAGTACTCTGTAGTTAGTATCAAGTATCAAGTATCAGGTATCAAGACAAAATTTTCTGGTTCCGGCATCTCGCTCTGGTTCCGTCGTCTTCTCCGGAATCCTTTTTAAAAACAGTAATGATTGAAAAAATATTCATCCAGACTCCTGGCTGGAAGAAGACTCCGAACTCCGAACTCCGAACTCCGAACTCACAACTCATCACTCAGTATGTACAATCTTATTCTTAATAGCATAAAGCACCAAACCAACACGACTTTTCACTTCCAGTTTTTCAAATAAGGAATCACGATATCCATCAATGGTGTGCGGACTAAGATTCATTTTTTCTGCAATCTCTTTATAGGTATATTCTGTGCAGGCCAGTTTTAAAAATTCAATTTCTTTTGCATTCATCGTCGTATTATCTTTCGACGACTGTCTTGATTTTACTTCATCACCTGTATTGAGCATTCCAATCAGCTTACCTGTTACAAGGTCAGTATAATAATATCCTTTAGTTACTAATGATGAAAGTGCCTGCTCCAGTTCCGTCTTCCTGATGTCTTTCAAAACATATCCTTTCACTCCTGATTTAATCATACGGATAATTGCGTTTTCATTTTCATACATCGACAATACCAGTATTTTTATTTTCGGATGATTTGCTTTCAGCCATTCAGCAGTTTCAAAACCATCCATTTCTTTCATATTAATATCCAGTAATATGATATCAGGAATGCCTTTACTCTCCAGTTGAGAAATTAAATCCAGTCCATTATCAGCTTCAATAATTACTTCATAATCGCTGAAGCCATTGATGAGTTCTGTTATTCCATCGCGGAATAATTTATGATCGTCTGCTACTGCAAGTTTTATTTTTTTCATTGTTCCACAATTTAATTTAATCTGTAAGAGGCATTGTCATTGATATTGTTGTTCCTTCAGCAGAAGTACTTTTTATAGAGAAAGAAAGACCAATTAATCCAGCTCTTTTTTTCATGTTGTTTATTCCTGATCCGTTTTTATATATGCTTTTTGTTTCGATATTATTTATATCAAACCCGGTTCCATCGTCAGATATTTCTAATAATAATTTGTTATTATCAAATCCAAGAAAAACATTTATACATTGTGCTCTTGCATGTTTAATGATGTTGTTAAGTGATTCCTGGATGATCCTGTACAATACCAGTTCTTTATTTCCATCAACACGTTTTTCTTCTCCGGATAAAGTAAGTGCAGTTTTATAGCGACCTGTCTTCTCCAACATTTCCAGTTCAGATTTAATAATTGCCATTAATCCCAGTGATGCTATGTTATCAGAATTAAGTGTTTTCGACAGATTCCTGAGATCACCAATTGCCTTTTGAACAAGTCGTGTTCCTCTTTCAATTTTAACTGCAGCATCTGAATCATTCGGATCAATCTGGCTCAGGTTAAGAACAACAAGCGACAATATCTGTCCGACATTATCATGGATCTCTTCAGATATATTTTTCATTGTCTGCTCTTTAATTTCCAGTTCTGTTTTCAAAATCTCCTGCATATATTTTTCCCGTACGGATTCAATCTCCAGTAAATGTCGCACCTGTCTGCTTCTATAAATAAAAAGAAATGAAACAATGAAAATGAGCAGCAGAAGAAGAACTACTGTAACAGTGATGATCATTATATAAATATCATTGTCAGTAGATCCCATAGAGAAGTAATTAATCAGGTGCTGTTTTTTACACTGGCCGGATACATACTGCACACAGCTCCGATTATGAAAAGTAAAAATATGAGATATTTAAATACGTAGCTTAACCGGTAAGTCCGCAGTGCCAGTTCCATGGAATGATTAATCATATAATTGAGCATCCCTTCAATGATAAGATTCCCTGTGTAATAAAAGAGAATCCCTACACTTATCCAGAACATAGGAAAGCGATGAAGGACAGTTACCTGTTGTAATAATAAAATTTCTCTTAAATAGAACAAGGATAAAAAAATCAGTATTACATATTCTATTAAAACAATGTAAGAATTGTTTACGGTTGGCTTCTGTATAAAGAGTGAGAAAAGAATACTCAAAACAAAAAAGACAGGAATAGAAAGGTTAATCATACTTCGCACGCTTTTATTTTCCACTACATTCCTGTAAAGCAGACAAATTAAAAGATATTCCAGTGGAGTGGAGATGTGAAAAATGAACAGATTATTTTTCACACCAGCTACTCTTGACAAAAGCATTGCAGACGCACTTACTAGGAGCCACAAAGTAATAAGTAATACAATTATTTTTACGTAGTACACATTATTTTTAAGAGCGATAATAAATAAAGTAAGTGTAATAAACAGTAAAACAAAATAAACTTCCTGCAATATGTTCATACGATTCAAATGTAAAACTTATTGATTAGTTCTATTTATCTACAGTGGATTATTTCGGGAAGGTTTTTTTTTCGCCTGGAAAAGTTCCTGGTTTTTTTGTTGGCTTAATGTAAGTACTGTTTTTTTTCCTGATATTTTTTTTCTTTAATTCATCCTTACTGGATGGTAAGAAAATGCGACCAACATATGCAGGGAGGCATGTTGTTGCTTCTGTATTGCAGGATGCAGCAACACCTTCTGCAATAACGGAAACACTACAGCATTCAGGAGGGCATTTACAAGTTGCAGAATCACTTACATGTCTTCCATTTGACTCGAGTACAAAATATTCCATTTGTTTATCGGCTGCGGAATAATAAAAAGTTATTCCTGCAAATTTATCACTGAGCGGTTGTGTTATTTCTATATAATAAAGTAAAGGAACATCTTCTGCAACTGGCCTTGAACCGGATATTCCCGGAAAATAAAACTGTAATTCAACAGGAGCTTCTGCTATCTGAATGGGAAAAATACCCATTGTTATTGTATCACTGTTTGCCTGTGCAAATATTTCTGTTAATTCCAGGGCGTTTATGTTTGCATTCACTTTTCCTGCATCACTGTAATGTAGTGCCCTGGTAATTGTGGTGCTGCTTCCTGTCACCTGTGCATGAGCAGTTATTGCAATAAGACTGGCGAATACTAAAGTAGTTACTGCTATTGCAACACTACGCATCAATTTTCCTGGTTTCATGGTGGTTATTTTATTGGTTAAATATCAAGCTGCTAAAGTGCAGAAGCATTACGTATATGGCAAGGCTTTCTTCACTGTATTTTATACCCTGAAAAAAGGGTGATATAAGGTTTTAATTGTAGGACTTATCCTTTTTTAAGGGTGGTGCAACCTACAAAATCATTCTCTGAAAAGCAATTCTTTTCCTCTTTTATCGCCTTCCCGCTCCGGATAGTTTTGTCTCGTCAGTTGAATAGAATCCTGCCAGTCTTTTACCTCATGTGTTTCCCAAACCTTAAACCCTTGCATTTGAACTTCCCTATTCAGTTTAAAAAAATATTAAGTAATCATCTGTAAAAATGATAGCAGGAGTTGTTCTGCATTTATAATTCAAAGTCTTTAATGTGCAATCAACCTCTATATATAAATTAAATATTGCTGATGAAGGATTCCGTTGGATAGTAATTCTCATCATATATAAAAAAGGAAACAGCCGAAAATCCTGATAAAGAGTAGGCGATTTTTAAAAAAACCATTATGAAAAAAAAGCAATTTGAAAAAGAAATGATTGAGCCTGATCAGGTAATTCTGACAAAGATCCAGGCAACACGACTTGCAGCTCTTGCTGATGTTGACATTGAAGAAATCAGTGGAAAGAATATTGCACAACTTACCGACTTATTGCGATGGAGAGTAGATCCACGTATTTTTCGATTCAAGAGAATCTGTGGAAAGGTTGTAAAGAAAGATCCTGTTACTGGAATTGAATATCCTGTTCCGTTTGCAACTGTATATGTTGAAGATACTGATTGCAGTCTGTTTTTATTTCAACCTAAAGGATTTCCATGGAGCTGGCATTTTCCTTTTAACTGTCATCGCGAAGTGATCGCTAAAACACATACTGATGCATGTGGTAACTGGTGTGTTTGGGTTCCGCGTTTTGATATTGACTGGGTGAAAAGATGGAGAAAGCATCGTGTATGTTTCCCATATATATTCCGTCGTCCTGTTTTAAAGGATCTTATTAAATTAAAATGGCCACCGATACCAAATCCTCCTGATCCTGGTCCATGGGAAGAAGTTATTAAAATTAATCCCGGCATTCTCAATTCACTTGGTGGTGCAAAGGCGGAAATGCTGAAGAAGCAAATTGCGAAGATGGAAAATGCACTTCCCGGAGCAAATGCAGTGGACAGTGAAGAGTTTTTAAATCAGTCGTTGTTTGATCATGAGATGTCACCACCATTACCGCAGGATTATCAAAATGTAATTTCCGGACATAATATTATTGCATCAAAAAACGTAGTTCCTCATGATGCAATCCGCACTGATCTTGCTTCAAAGCTTGGTTTAAATGTAGAAGCAAAAGAACTGGCTTCGTTTGATCATCTTAATTTCAGAGGTCCGTTTTACAGGTGTTATGATTTTTATGTTCCTGTATGGCAATTGATACTTGATGTTCCTGATATTACATTTCGTGTTACACAGGATGTGAATGGTGATGGCATTGAAGAAACAATTTATTCTGAAGGATATTTCCGTGTTCGCTGGGATGCAGGTACTCTTCCAAATATGAAATTGGTTGCATCACACATTGCAAGAGAATCTCATGCATGTCATGTACCGCTTGTTCCCTGTGGTAATGTGCCTGCAATAAAATTTGCCGGATTAATGCCGTTACAAACTCCTGAATTTGATGTTGCATCTGGTTATGCACTTGGTGCGAATCGTCCGATACCAACTGGAATTCCTGGTGATACACAAGTTGCTCCTGCACGCACACCATTCTGTCAAACATTGCAGCTGTATGGTTGTGTTAATATTCAGGGAGCTGTTGATTATCGCATCCGGAAATTAGATCCTGCACCAAATGGTGTTGCAATAAATGGTCTTCCTGCATGGAATAATTATGACGGCTCAACACCCATTCCAATTGTTGCAAATTCAGAAGGATGGTATCCTGTAAATCCTGTTAATCCATTTACATTAGCTGCAGTACCACGTGCATCATTAGCATTTCCATATCTGATTCTCAACTGGCCTACTCCTCAATTAGAAAAAAGTAATCTGGTAATTGATGTGAGAGATGGTGCTGGAAATATTATTGCAACATCTGCTGCAGTAGCAATTGTTTCCGACAATACACCTCCTGTAATAAATGTTACAAAGTTGTCATGGAAGAAAGTTGGTGAACCGGATTCTGCATTGCGTAATTTAAAGGATATTAATTGTCCGGTTATTCAACGCGGAGCTGCAACACAATCATCTGTTGAAGTAGTGTTTGAAGTGTTTGTATCTGCCAATCATCTTCGTGATGCATATTTAGGTACACAGGGTTGCGGAGATGGTGTGTTTGTTCCTATCGGACCAATAAACCAATCATCGCACTGGCACCGCAATGGTGGTGATAACACAGCAATTATCCGTGAGCGTTATTTGCTTGATGCAGGAAGTGCGCAGGGCAGTTATTCATTCCATTGTAATGCTTATGAGAGAAGTATTAATCCTGATGGTCATGATAATGGTCTTTCATTTAACTGGATATATAATCATGTTGAAATAGGATCACATCATGAAGTAAATGTTGCTGTTGTTAATGAGGACCTTTAAGAACAGAGTAATTAATTAATAGAATGAGCAATGACTAAATCCCGGGGGCAGTAATCTGATTAGTATGTGTAGCATGTTCACCATAGAAATGCAATATTTTATTTGCTCACTAACCGTGTGGCGACTTACACATCTGTTCGTTTCAGAAGACGGCCCCTGGGATTTTGTTTTCCATCTCCGGAAAAAATTAGGAAACAGTATTGCAGGCAAGGCGATGGATTGCTTTTATTGTTTCAGTATCTGGATGGCAGCATTAGTTGCACTAATCATTTCAAATTACTGGAGTGATTATCTTCTTTGCTGGATATCACTTTCAGGAGCAGCATGCCTGTTGGAACGATTTACCGGTATTAACATAAATAAAGAAAACAGTTCATCTCAAAAAAATAAATAACATGAGTTGTTGCGGACAAAAACGCCAGCAGTGGCAACAAAATAATTTAATAGAGGAAATTATTCCTGTTTCTTTGGAACCTGTTTTGGAAAATCCTGTTTTGATTCAGTATAGTGGACCTGCTTCTAAAATGATAAAAGGAAACGTAACAGGTTATATATATTTATTTGCGGCGGATGATGACGGACTTCAGGTTGATGGGAGTGATGTTGCACTGATGTTGAATGAATCCGTGGAATTATCACCGGTGTTATAAATCTACTTCATTATTAATTTCGATTCTTCTCTAAATTATAAAACCTGATTAACATTTCCGGCTGCACGGTTTTTAATTCTACTTTTGTTTGGAAAATGACGGATAGAAATTGAAAAGAATTCTGCTTATTGATGATGAAGAGAAGCTAAGAACTCTTCTTGCAAAAATTATCAGCCTGGAAGGTTTTGATGTTATGCAGGCGGCTGATGGTAAATCTGCTTTGAAAAAACTGGAGCAATCAATTGTTGATGTAGTTCTTTGTGATGTTAAACTACCCGATTGCAACGGTGTGGATCTTTCAAAAAAAATAAAAGAGAAGTATCCGTTAATTGAAATTATATTATTAACAGCATACGGTAATATTCCTGATGGTGTTCAGGCAATAAGAAATGGTGCGTTTGATTACATTACAAAAGGTGATGATAACAATAAGATAATTCCTTTATTGTATCGTGCCATTGAAAAAGTGGATCTTGCAAAGCGTGTGCAGCACCTGGAAAAACAACTCAGCAACCGTTATTCATTTGATAGTATCATTGGTAAATCAAAAACAATTTCTGCTGCAATGGAACTTGCCAGAAAAGTTTCAGCAACTGATACAACTGTTTTATTAACGGGTGAAACAGGAACAGGTAAAGAAATATTTGCGCAGGCTATTCATCAGGCAAGTGCCAGAAGCAGTAAAAATTTTGTTGCAATCAACTGTTCAGCATTTAGTGGAGAGTTACTGGAAAGTGAAATGTTCGGACATGTTGCCGGAGCATTTACAGGTGCAGTTAAGGATAAGAAAGGTTTATTTGAAGAAGCAAATGAAGGAACATTTTTCTTAGATGAAATTGGAGAAATGAGTTTATCGTTGCAGGCAAAACTTTTACGTGTTATTGAAAACGGAGAGTTTATTAAGGTGGGTGAAAGTAAATCAACTAAAATAAATGTACGAATTATCTCTGCTACGAATCGTGATTTATATAATGAAATTGAAACCGGAACTTTCCGCAAAGATTTATATTATCGCTTATCCGTATTTGAAATTAAATTACCTGCATTGCGTGATCGGATAATGGACATTGAACCTTTAGCAAATTATTTTGTAAATCTTTTTTCTTCAAAAACCAATAAAAAAATAAAACCACTTTCAAAGGATTTTACCGAAGTGCTGAAGCAGTATTCCTGGAATGGTAATATCCGGGAACTAAAGAATATTATTGAACGCAGTGTAATTTTAGCAGATGCAGATGAACTGACCATTGATAATTTACCCCGTGAATTTCAAAATATTTCTTCCATTAAAAAGGCCGACGGTCAGCTTTCTGCTTTTGATCTGGCAAGTGCTGAAAAAATTCACATTCAAAAAGTGTTGAATTATACCAATGGCAATAAAACGAAAACTGCAGAACTGCTCAATATCGCTTTAACTACTTTATACAGGAAGATCGAGGAATATAAGTTGAATTGATTATTAACCATTAGCCAAAATGATAATTACCCTTCCAAAATGGAAGGGTTTTTCATTTGGAAAAATGAATGAACCAATTGCCATATCCTCTGAAAATCTTATCCATGGCAGATTCTGACAGTATTCCGATTTTTCTTATTAGCGCGGTATATGAATTGCCATTATAGCAGGTATGAAAAATAAAGAATTACCTGGTTACAAATATTACATCAGCAAAATTGGT
>JBDTVD010000101.1:0-10728 GCA_040007375.1 Bacteroidota bacterium
GTATAATCATGAGGTACATTAATTAACGGCAGATAATTTCCATCTACAATATGTGCAAACTGCAATACAAGTTTATTGTTTATCCGCAGCCAGTTTTTATATGCAACAGCACCATACACTTTCTCTGTCATAAATGCTTCATTGAAACTTGCGAACCCTTCATTCAGCCACATGTCACCTGCGGTTTCACAGGTAACTTTATCTCCCCACCACATATGACTCAGTTCATGCGCCCATATTGTTTCATAGGTTAATCCACTCATGTATGCAGTACCAATGTGAATGCTTGTTGCATGTTCCATCGCACCTGAATTAAATGGCACCAGAATAAAACCAACTTTATCAAAAGGATATGGTCCGTATGCTGTAATGAATGAACTTAAAATTGTATCCACATGCTGAAAAGTATTTAACACTGCAGGTGTATCAGAAACTGTGCAGGCCCATTCTATATTAATATTATTGGAAGTACATTTCAAAGTGTAGTAATTAGAAACAGCAATTGATGCAAGATAAGATGCAATAGGTTGATTCATTTGCCAGTGCCAGGTAACCGTGTTATTTGGATTCACAACACTGCCTGCAAGTATTCCGTTGCAGAATGCTTTATGATTGGAAGCAGTTGTTATATAAAAATCATATATTGAATGATCCGTAAATTCATCAATGCAGGGAAACCATGCTTTACCATAATTATGCGGATCAGCAGCAAATCCAATTCCCATATTAAATGCATGTGTTGAAGAAAAATAAAATCCTCCCCAGCCACTTGCATCTGTAACAGGTGCACCATGATAATATATATCAGCAGTTAAAGAGTCATTCAGCTGCATCGGTGAAGGTGCAGGAATAATCAGTGTAGTATCATTATAAGAAAACACCATAGATGATCCGTTTATTTTTACAGAATCAACAGTAAGTTCCAGCAGACTTAAGGGAATTGCAGAAACATTATTCTGCTTTGCCTGAATAGTAACAGAACAGGATGCTTTAATGGTGTGCAAAGTAAAATTAATATTTTCGATATTAATGTTGTAATGTATCACATGCAGACTGTCGCTCACAGAACACGGTGCATTAACGGAACATACTATTGAAAGCAGCAGTGTATAAAAAATGCGGACTGAAATTTTCCTTCTCATGATTTAAAGTGTATTAATAGATTAAAAATTCCCTTCACAAAGTATGGATTTAATTCTTCAAACCTAAAAAATTAACAGTGAATACAAACTTTAAATTAATAAAACTTGTTAGATTTACGCAATCATCACGATATGTATAAAAAAGCACTGGCAATTCTGATTTTCTTCCTTCTGGGCAAATGTGATATTTCCTTCTGCCAGGTTACAGAAGGACGTATTATTTATGATATTACCTATCCTGAAAACACCTTTGATTCAGTAGTGAAGAAGAGTCTTCCTAATGAATGCCTGACTTATTTCAGTCCGGAAAAAATGCGGATGGATATTTCACTGGGTGCAGGTATGATTAACAGCATCCTGGTTGATAATGTGAAAGAAGAAGTTCATGTGTTAACAGATGTATCAGGAAATAAAACAGATTATTTCAGTAACAGGAAGGATCTTGAAAAGCAGGGAGTTAATGCAGGTAATTACGCAATACAGACAACTGACGATGAAAGAACGATTGCAGGATATAAATGCCATAAAGCTGTTGCAACAGATACCAAAGGCAATACATATACTGCATGGTTTACCAATGAAGTGCATATTGCCAACCCAAACTGGAATAACCAATTCAGTAATGTAGGTGGTTTCCTGATGGAGTTCAGTATGATGTTAGGACAATTGAAGATGGAGATGAAAGCCAGGGTTGTTTATCCGGAGAAGCTGGCACCGGAAATTTTTCTTGTTCCTGAAGGATATACGCTGGTTTCCGGCAGTGATTTAAAAAAAATTATAAGGGGAAAATAAAATTCCTGAAACCTGACCTCCTGTTTTTTCGTAGACTATTATTATGAATGCACATTTACTGGCAGGTGTTCTTATTGCATTAATTTATTTCACAGCAGGAGTTATTATGATGACAAAAGCAGGTGAACCAAGTAGTATTTTCGGTTATCGTACACGCACTGCAAGAAGAAATATGGATACCTGGGTTGAAGCTAATCAGTTTGCAGGGAGAAGCATCATGATAGTAGGTAGTCTGTTAATTCTCTTATTGCTTTTACTGGAAGGAATTTTACCGGAACCGGAGGGATTTTATCCGGCATTGGCAGTATCAATTATAGTAGGTTCAGCAATCGTTTTTCTTCTTACAGAAGTGCACCTGAAAAAAATATTCTTTAAAGACGGCAAAAGACGTCCTTACCGTTAATTGCATTCATCACTGGTACTTTTTTATATTCGCTGATCAAACAAATCAACGGATATGAATTGTAAATACTGTTTTGTTGCTGTGATGATTTTTTTCTCCTCAGCACTTTATGCTCTTCCCACAGTTAAATATACGCTTGGTTTTGAAGAACCGCAGACACATTATATAAAGGTGAAGATGGAGATCAGCAACTGGTCGGAACCGGTATGCAGATTAAAACTTCCTGTATGGACACCAGGATCTTATATGGTAAGAGAATATTCACGTTACCTGGAACAGTTTAAAGTATATGATGCAAAACAATCATTAACAGTAAGCAGATTCCGTAAAAACGGATGGGAAGTAAAAACCGGAAGTACCACTGATTTTACTGTTGAATATTATATATATGCATACGATCTTACTGTACGTACAGCTTTTGTTGATGTGGAACATGCTTACTTTAATGGGGCTGCTGTTTTTTTATATATGGAGAATTTCAAAAATATTTCTTCAACAGTAAAGATTAATCCTTTTAAAGACTGGAAGAAATTATCTGTTGCACTGGATCCTGTAAATGCTGATCAACCCTGGATTGTTTCCGCACCTGATTATGATGCATTAATTGATGCACCTTTTGAAATTGGTAATCATGATGTATTCAGTTTTACTGCAGCTGGTATTAAACATGAAATGGCCATGTTTGGTAAATCCTATTTTGATTCAACTGCAATTAAAAATGATCTCATAAAAATAATTGAAGAGGAAACAAAAATTTTCGGAGAGAATCCATGCAGAAGATATTTATTTATTGTTCACCAGATTCCGGTAAGTACGGGAGGATTGGAGCACAGGAATTCTGCTACTCTCCAGGTGGTGAGAAATGCAATGAGTACGCCTTCCGGTTACAATAGTTTTATTTCATTGGCAGCGCATGAGTATTTTCATATCTGGAATATTAAAAGATTGCATCCTTCTGTATTGACTACGTTTGATTACGATAATGAAATTTATACATCGTTGTTATTTTTTGCTGAAGGATTTACTGCTTATTATAGTGATATGACTACAGTGAGAATTAAAATGGTTAAGCCGGAGAATTATCTCAAAACACTGATGACAAATATTTCCACTGTGGAAAATACTCCGGGAAATAAAATTCAATCGCTGGCGGAAGCAGGATATGATGCATGGATTAAATATTACAGTCGCAATGAGAACAGTAGTAATTCCACCATATCGTATTATTCAAAGGGAAATGTAATGGGAGCAATGCTTGATCTTCTGATAATAGATGCAACCAATGGAAAATCAGGATTGGATGATGTAATGAAATACATGTATAACCAGTTTTATGTAAAGAAGAATACGGGTTTTACGGATGCTGAATTAATCAGTTCAGTAGAAAAAATATGTGACTGTAATATGAAAAGTTTTTTTCAGAATTATATATACGATACTAAAACGATTCCTTATGATTCTATATTTCTGAAAGCAGGAATAAAAATGACAAACAGTAATAAAAATCCTGTACCCTATTCAGGATTTAATTTCACTAACAACAACGGTAAAATTACAGTTAGTGGAGTGGAAAGAAATAGTCCGGCATGGAAAGGGGGTTTAAATGTGAATGATGAAATTCTTGCAATAAACGATAACAGAGTAATTGATGATCCACAGAAAATAATTTCATCCTCTGTAGCAGGTGATATCATTCGTTACCTGGTAAATCGTTCAGGTCGTATTAAAGAAGTATTAATTGTAATTGAAAATTCCGGTAAGGTAAGTTACGAACCAACTATGATGGAAGATCCGGATGAAAAGATGAAAATTGTTTATAACAAATGGCTGAACAATAACTGATCAGTCTCTCATTTTATCAAGAATATCATTTAATGTTCGCGCTTCTTCAACAGTAATATTTTTCATCACTGCATCCATCGTTGTTTCTTCCTGCATCATGATGGTAAGTAAATCCAGACCTTTCTGTGTAATGGTAACATCAACAGCACGTCTGTCTTCTTCGCACGACGAACGATCAACTAAGCCTGCAAGTCGTAATCGTTCCACAATCCGTGACACATCACTCATCCTGTCAATCATGCGATCACGGATTGATAATAATGTACATGGTTCCGGATGACGTCCGCGTAATATCCTTAGAACATTATACTGCTGTGGTGTGAGCTGATATTTTTTAAATATCTCCGTATTCTGATTGCTGATCCAATAGGAGGTAAATATAATATTCAGTGAGGCTTTATGAAACTCACTCCTGAAATTGGTTGACTGAATTTCGTCTTCAATTCTTTTCGTCATGATTTTTAGTTGTTATAAAAACTGCATGAAATGAAGAGTATTTCCTTCACTTCATGCAGATACAATTTTACTAAAAATTATTTCTGTTTAATTAAAACGGTATTAATAATTATTGATACTTCATTGCTTGCAACCATTTCACCTGTCTCTATTGCTGCATTGTATTTTAAACCATAATCCAACCGGTTGATTTTCGTTGTTGCTTTAAAACCTGCTTTTGTATTTCCCCATGGATCTTTTACAGTACCACCATAATGTACAGCAAATTTTACTTTCTTAGTTACATCACGAATAGTAAGGTTACCTTCCATTACATAGTCTTTATCACCAACTTTTTTAACTGAAGTACTTTTGAAGGACATGTTCGGATATTTATCAGTATTGAAAAAGTCATCACCTTTCAAATGCTTGTCACGCATTTCATTGTCAGTGTTTACCGAATTTACATCCACTTTAAAGTCAATATTGATATCACTGAA
This sequence comes from Bacteroidota bacterium, assembly GCA_040007375.1. Taxonomy (GTDB): domain Bacteria; phylum Bacteroidota; class Bacteroidia; order AKYH767-A; family OLB10; genus JANOXC01. The sequence continues at coordinate 5,115 of JBDTVD010000101.1, forward strand.
ATCAGCTTTATTGCTGGTGATCGTTGCATCGTACTTTTTAAAAGTTCCTTCCAGTTCAGAAACAACCATGTAATCTACTACAAATCCGATGTTAGTATGAGCAGCATCTACATTCCAGTTTTGTGCTTTAACGCCGAGACCTGATATCAGGAGAGCAGCTATTAGAATTGTTTTTTTCATTTTTACCTTTTGTTTAAGTTTATGAATACAAATGTATGTTTAAACAATAGATGTTACAACATATAAAATAATAAATATTGTAATCAATTCATATTCAATATGGAAAAAAGTCATACGATAGTTACTGCAACTTTTAAGGATGCCGAAACAGTAGCAAACCTGGCAGCTTTTACTTTCAGGGAATCCTGGCTGGAACCGGGAAATGAGCAGGATCTGGAAGAATATGTTCAGGAAAATTTCAATTTAGATGTAATTAAAAAGGAGCTGAGTAATCCTGATATAAGTTATCTGCTTGTTTTTTATGATGATGAAATAACAGGATATATAAAGCTGCAACGCTACGATCAGCCGGAAGGATTTGAGTTGAAAAAACCTGTTGCCATCCATCGTCTATATATAAAGTCAGATTTCCGTAATCTTAAATTGGGTGGTGCTTTAGTAGAGCATTCAATTGCTTTGGCAGAGAAAGAAGGATTTCAAACGGTATGGTTAGGTGTATGGAATGAAAATAATAATGCAATACGATTCTATAATAAATTCGGTTTTGAAAAATTCGGCAATTATAATTTTGTAATGGGATCTATTGTGTCTGATGATTTCCTGTTAAAAAAAGAAATATGCTGAGTCACATTATTTTTGTTGCTCTTCAATCAGTTTTGAAAGCTGGGAATATATTGTTTTAAGTTCCGGATGTGATTTAAGGAAGGAAAGATGTTTCTTTAAAGTGATGGTATCTTTCCGCACTGCAGGACCAGTCTGATGTTTTCGTGGTTCAGTAATAAGTGCGTTGTTTAATGTTGTTAAGAGAAGTGGTTTAATTATATCAAACTTCAGATTTTGCTCCTGCAACAAATTGTAAGATGCCTGGTAAAGTGCATTCACAAAATTATTGGCGAATACAGCTGCAACATGAACAGCGAGTCTTTCCTTACTATTTATAATTACTGATTTGCATTTGATGTCGGTAACTACTTTACGCAACTTACGATTCACTGTTGAAGAATTTGCTTCTATGCAGAAAAATGTTCCTTCTTCAACTGCTTTTAATTTTGCTGTAATGCTGTTTATAGGATATAATACACCATGACTTTTAAACTTCTGTAATACATCAATAGCTGTTGCACCTGAAGTATGAACAACTGTTTTATTGTAATCCTGTAACTGTTTAACCACATCTGCAATGGAACGATCATCAGTAGCAATTATATAAATGTCGGAAATATCCGGAATTTCAGAAGGATGATTAATATATAGAGCATCAACAGTTGTGGCAAGCTTTGATGCTGTCTTTTTGTTCCTTCCGCAGATAACTGAAATGGAATGTCCGCAACTATACAGGGTTTTTGCCATTACGCTGGCAACATTTCCGGAGCCAATGATGCATATCCGCATTAACTCTTAACCGTTTTTAATTGCGCTCTTCTTTTGATAATGGTTATCCACGTTCCGATGATCATCAGTAAGCAACCTGTCCACAAAATATTTATCTGGGGAAAAATAATTGCTTTCATAATTATAAACTCTCTGCTGTTATTTTTCTTTTCGGAAAGACCAATCTGAATTTTACCACTTTCCGGTAAAATATTATTAAAAGAAAATCGTAGTCCTAATAATTCTAATTCTGCTTCTTTAGTGTAAGTAGTCTGTCCTTTAATTATAAATATCGGCTCTACATATTTCGATGATTTATTTACATCAATAACTTTTAACTGAACACCAACAGCAATATCGTTATCATTGAGAAGTAATGCTTTCTTGTCAACGTTTTTATTCAATGCTTCTACAACAATCAGTGCATTACTTGCAGTTAAAGTATCACCAACAGCAACATCATGCATTTTAAATTCTGAATAATCATTATCCTTTTCATGCTCGTCGAGATTTTCGAGGTTAGCATAAGTTATATGCGTATAAATATCTCTTGAAAGAAAACGCTTTGTTGCAGGTTCGGAAACATTTCCCATACGCTCATTAATCTGAACTATAGGTTTTAGTGTAAATTCCTTGTTGAATTTACCTGACTTATGATCTGCTTTGAAATAATCAATATTATAAAATATGTTTACTCCTTCTTTTTCCTTTCCTGAATACTTTATATAGTACTCACCCATTGGTAATGTATCCCCTTTGTAAAGAAGAATATTTTCCTGGTTTGGAAAATCTTTTCCAAGATCAACATTCAGGTTATTACGACTGATTACTATTTGTTCTGCATTGGAAATTAAAGCACCAAGCATAATGAATGCAATTCCCATATGAGCAATGCTTGCGCCGCTGTGAGATGTTTTTCCTTTAATGATTCTGATGAAATAATCAGCATTGGCAGCAAAAGCAAAAATGGCACAGAAGAGTAACATCACATATTGCCATCTTGCAAAATCAAAAACCAGGTGAATGCATATTGCAGCAGCTAAAGAAAGTATAATCGAAGGAAGAAGTTTTATATATATATCACGTGGAGCTGTTTGCCTGTATTTGAAAAACTGTCCGACAGCCATGAGTAAAGCAATAATACTTGCAATAGGAACCTGCCATGAATTATAAAAACTGATTGCCTCAGCAGGAGGAGCCAGGTTGGAATCGAATAATTTATTTACAACTGGAAGAGAAGTGGTAAAAATTATCTGAACAGCTGATATCACTAATACAAGTGCTCCGATAAACATCCAGAATTCTCTCGACAATAGATGTTCTTCCTCATTATTCCCTTTTATGATTTTATAATTTTTAATTATCAGCCATACAGCCAGAACAATGAAAAACAACATATATATAAGCAGTTGTCCTGTCATTCCAAGATCTGTAAATGCATGAACGGAAGTATCACCAAGAATGCCGCTTCTTGTGAGGAAAGTAGAATAGAGAACAAGTACAAAGGTGAATGTAATCAACAGAAAGCTGGAAAGAAGTGCTTTACCATTTTTAATATTGATAAGCATTACATGTGCTGCAGCAACGAGTGTGAGCCAGGGAACAAGACTTGCATTTTCAACAGGATCCCATGCCCAGAATCCTCCAAAACTTAATGCTTCATAAGCCCATGCACCACCCATAAGTATTCCTGTACCCAGAATCATTATAGAAAAAAATGTCCAGGGCAAAGCAGGTCGTATCCATTCGCGGGCATTTTTTTTCATAAGTCCTGCCATTCCAAAAGCAAACGGAACAACGGTAGATGCAAAACCTAAAAACAGAGTAGGAGGGTGAATTACCATCCAGTAATTCTGCAGTAGTGGATTGAGTCCTCTGCCATCTTTAATCTTTGAAAGATAATCAGGCATGTGGATAAAAGGCAATGATGCAAAATCAGGATGATTACGTAAAAGTATAAAGGGATTGGAACCAATTTTAACATCACCCAACTGCAGTCCGAGAACCATAGAACATAAAAAAACCTGAACCAGCATAATAATACTCAATACAGGCATTTCCCATTTTCCTGCTGAGCGGATTATGATAAATGCTAACACTGCATGCCAGAAGGTCCAGAGGAGGAAACTACCTTCCTGACCTTCCCAGAAACAGGCCCACATATATTTTAATGGCAGAATGGTAGAACTATGTTGCCACACATAATAATATTCAAAACGATGTTGATGTATGAGAAAGAAAATAAGTGCAACAACTGCAAGTACACTTATGCCATGTATATAAAATGAACTGCGTGCTAATTTTTTCCAGGAAGAAATTTCTGTATCTGATTTAGCAAATGTGCTGAACAGATAACACACTACACTCAACAAAGCAGAAGTAAATGCAAGAATCAGTAAAAAATTTCCGGCCTTCCCCCAAAACAATTCCTCACCTATATAATTTATCTCCATTTCCCGGATTTCCTAAGTATGCAAAATCAATTAATTATTAAAGCGATTACTTTGTTCGTCATGCTCCGGATGCAGCTTTTCTGTCTGCGTCATTACCATTGTATTTACTCGGGCATTTCATCAGAATCTGTTTGCAGTGGAATGAACCTTCATTCATTTTACCTATCACTACAATCTGTTCTGATCGTTCAAAATCCTGTGGCATTGCACCATTATAAACAACATTTACTTCAGTGCCGTTATTATCCACCAAATGAAAACCAAAAATATTGGCATTCACTTCCGGATTATATTCGAAAGGAATTGTTTTGTTTACTTTTCCAACAATATGATACGTTGCTCCAGGGTTTGCCTGAGCTTCACTGAATGTTGCATAAGTACTGGAGCTGCTGATGGTGCTTAATATTACACCAAGCGCAACTGCAATTACAATGATACCTATAATGTGAGTCTTTTTCATTTTAATATATATAGCCTTTTTTGACTATTTCATTTTATTTTTTTCCAGACGTGTTACTTTCCTGTCAACACTTATGATGTAAGCAGTAATCACAGCAAAAAGAACACATAGAACAGCAACAACAACATAAATTTTTCCATTTGATCTCATCGTATCTGCCATCTCAATGTGATCCTGTGCAAGAAGTAATTGTGAGATGAACGCTGCTGTAGTTGTTAAGTATATTTTTTTCTTCATATATATTCAATCATTTATTACCTGCAAGTTTTATTCGGATACGGAGGCTCATAATCCAGGTTCCCATCAATGTCCATCCGATTACAGAAGGATAAAATATCCATCGCATGCTGCTGTCGAGATCATAAGTGTTAAATCCGGGATTGCCACCACGACCAGGATGCAATGTATCTGTCATTTTCGGAAGGATCTGAATAAAAACAATCATCATAACAAAAGCAAACACACTGTATATAGCAGACAGCTTTGCACGTCGGTGTTCATCAGTAACAGCATTTCTTAAAATGAAATAAGCAGCATATGCCAGCATGGATCCTGCAGCACCATTCAGTTGTGGATCATTAACCCAGGGTGCGCCCCATGTATAATTTGCCCAGATCATTCCTGTTATTAATCCGGCCACCCCAAAATACATGGCAGTTAATGCACTTTCTTCAGCATACACATCATCTTTTAATGATGAGCCATATAAATAACGTATACCATAAACCAGGTTCACTATCATGAGGATCATCATCCCGAACCACATAGCTACATGAAAATAAAGATTGCGGATGGTTTCATGCAGAATCGGAAGGTGAGGTACCTGTCCTAAAAAGCCCATTATTATGGCATAAAATACAAGAAGTACTGCTAATACTTTCCACCAATTTGCACGCAGCAGGGTATTCAAAGTGTCGTTTTATTAATCACGCCAAAGGTATGGAAATAAGAGAAAGGAGAGGGCAAAAACGAGCAGGTTCAACGATATCAATATTACTAAATACGGTTGGTTAGCTGCATAATCAATTCCTTCTATTGCATTTTTGGAAAAACGGATTACAGTTATCAGTAATGGAATAATTAACGGGAAGCCAAGTATTGCCATTAATGCAGAATTATTTTCAGCCCGTGATGCAAGTGCTGATACCAG
>JBDTVD010000102.1:0-10631 GCA_040007375.1 Bacteroidota bacterium
AACCGCTTATTTAGCATCTGAATTAAAAACCAACGTAAGTTTAGATCATATTGATGTTACCCTTTTTCGTGGTTTGAAGCTGAAAGGACTTTATGTGGAAGATCTTAAAAAGGATACATTGTTATATGTACCGGAAGTATCAGTGCAGTTTACAGGATTCAGCTATAAGAAGCAACACCTCGTAGTGGAAAAAGCAATTCTTAAAAACCCCCGGATTAAATTAACAAGGTATGCAGATACTCCGGGTTTGAATATTGATTTTATTCTGAACTATTTCAGAGGAACTTCCACTGATACTACTGCTCAGCCCTGGGATGTGAAGGTTAAAAAAGTAGCATTGAATAATGCAGTGTTTTCCTATCGCGACAAACGTTGGAATGATACTACAATTGAGATGGATTATGAAGATCTCCTTGTAAGTAAACTGAATCTCGTTGCAACAGCTATTGAACCTGTTGGTGATACATTGAAGTTTCATCTTGATCAACTTACAGGACAGGAAAAGTGTGGATTTAAACTCGGATCATTAACAGGAAATGTGCTTCTTTCACAAAATGATTTTGTAATAAAGAATATGAAACTAATTACAAAAGCAAGTGATGTTAAAGGTGATGTTGCATTCCGGTTCGAAAACTGGGATGATTTTTCTGATTTTGTAACGAAGGTTAAAATGAATGCATCTTTTCAAACCAGCAGAGTGGCATCGGAGGATGTAAAGTATTTTGCTGAAGAACTTTTCGGATTAAATAAAACGGTCAGTCTGAAAGGAGATATAAAAGGAACTGTTGCCAATCTGAAAGGAAAGAACCTGGAAATTATATATACACCAAAGTGTTATTTCAAAGGTGATGTTGCCATGAATGGGTTGCCTGAACTGGAAGAAACATTTATTGATCTGATGGCAAAAGATCTAACTCTTAATAAAACAGATATTGAAACAATTAATACGTATCCGTTTACTTCCGGAGAAAAAATACAATTACCTGATAATGTAACATCATTGGGGTTGGTAAAATTTAAAGGAAAGTTTACTGGCTTCTATACTGATTTTGTTGCTTATGGTGATGCAACAACAGATCTTGGTTTTTTTTCCTCTGATGTTAATTTAAAGATTGGCGATGGAGCTCATCCTGCTGAATATTCAGGATCACTTATTACACATCAGTTTGATGTTGGTCGTTTATTGAGACTTAATCCTGATATAGGAATTATTTCATCTAAAGTTAAAGTGAAAGGATACAGTCTTGCATTAAACAAACTCAATACAAAACTGGATGGTACTATAAGTGAACTGGTTGTTAAAGGATATAAATACACTGGCATTACTGTGAACGGACAAGTGCAGCAGAAATTATTTAAAGGTTCACTGAATGTAACTGATCCGAATGCTGATCTTGATTTTATCGGTACTATAGATTATTCAAAAACAAAACCGGTGTTTGATTTTACTGCTGATATACGTAAAGCAAAACTGGCAGTGTTGAACCTGGTAGACAGAGATTCAACTGCAAATCTTTCAACACATGCAGAATTGCATTTTACTGGAAGTAAGATTGATGAAATGGAAGGACTTGTTCATTTTACCAATACAGATTTCATTGAATTTCCAAAGGGAATCAGTATCAACAATCTGTTACTTCGTTCAACAATAATTAATAATTATCGGGAGATGCACCTGGAATCAGATTTTGCTGATGCAGAAATAAAAGGTAATTACCAATTGTCAACAGTGTATAAATCTGCTTTAAATGTATTATCTAAATATATACCTGCATTACCTGTTACAGTTGTAGAAAAACGTCCGGTGAAGCAGACGTTTACTTATAGCCTGAACCTGAAAGAAACAAGAGGTGTGTTTGATGTTGTTGCTCCGGATCTTTCCATTTTAGCAGGCACAAAACTGAATGGTGAGTTCGATTCACAGAATGGCAGTTTCACGATGATACTTTCATCGGAAGAAATTATATATAACGGATTGCGCTTTGGTGCTGTTAATTTCACTGGTTTAACAAGAGATAATAATCTGAATGTGCAATTTACTACAGATGAGCTGCAGGTGAATGACAGTTTGATTTTCCGCAATGTGGAACTGTCAGGAATAACCAGTCGTGACTCTGCTGACATAAGTCTTATTGTTGCGAATACTGATTCCTCTTTTTCACGTATCAATTTAGATTTTGATGTGCAGTTTTTAAGAACCGGTTATACCACTTTGAAAGTTGTTCCGAAAGAATTTATTCTGGAAAGAAATGCTTGGACAATTGATCCGGAAAATTATATATTGTTTGACAGCACGGGAATTCTTTTCAGTCACTTTAATCTTAATACAGGCCAACAGGAAGTACGAATTAACGGAATTGCATCAGCTGATACTTCCGGTAAACTGACTGTTCAGTTAGTTAATTTTAATTCTGAAGTAATTAATACAATCCTTAAAATATATAAAGCAGAAATTGGTGGTATTGCCAATGGAAATATCAGATTTGCATCCATGCTTTCCAAACCTGTTATTGAATCCGATCTTCAGGTGAGTCAGTTCAGCTGGTTTGGTGATACATTGGGCGATGCTGATTTGAAATCGGTATGGAACACTACTAAGGGAAGGATTGAAGTAAATGGTTTTGTTACAAGAGGCGGAGAAAAGAATATCAGTGTTAATGGTGCATATATAATAAAACCGAAAGGGGATGAACTGGATTTTGATATCAGTCTGAAGAAAACATATATAAAAACTTTCAGTCCTTATCTCAAAGGATTGTTTTCAAATGTTACAGGTATTGCAAGCGGAGAGTTTAAGTTATACGGACCATTGGCTGATCCCGAGTTAACAGGTGAAGCACATTTGCAGAAAGCAGGTTTTACGGTGGATTATCTCAATACTTCTTACAGCTTTTCCACTGATGTTGCATTGAATGAGGATGAGATTGCTTTTAATAATGTATTGGTTTACGATAGCAAGGGAAACCAGGCAATAGCTGGTGGTGTAATTACGCATGACCATCTCAGAGATTTTTATTTTGATATAAATATTGCTGCGAAGAAAGTACAACTTCTAAATACCACTGCAAAAGATAATGAGTTGTATTATGGTGTTGGTTATGGTACAGGTAATATCAGCATCAGTGGATATCTTGATTTTCTGAAAATAGATATTGCCATGCGTACCGAAAAAGGAACCATAATTAATATTCCTCTTGATAATCCGGAAGAGATCAGCCAGAGCAGTTTTGTTACTTTTTTGAAAACAGATACTATGTCGCATGATATAAATAAAGATGGTTATGATTTAGGTGGAATAGAACTCAATATGGATTTTGATGTTACTACAGATGCAGGTATCAAATTGATTTTTGATGATAAAATTGGTGATGTGATAGAAGGAAGAGGAACAGGAACATTAACCATGAAAGTGAATGATGCTGATGGTTTCCTGATGTTTGGTAATTATTATATAGATGCCGGACAGTATACATTTACACTGCAGAATATTTTCAGCAAACCTTTTACCATTGAAAAGGGAAGCACTATATCCTGGACAGGGGATCCCTACAATGCAGATGTTGATCTTACTGCAGTATACAGCAAATTAAAAGTAGGATTATATGATCTGCTTCAGGACACATCATCGAATTATACTCGCCCATTACCGGTAGAATTAAAATTACATCTTAAAGAAAAACTATTTAATCCTGTTATCAGTTTTGATATAGAAGTGTTGAATATTGATGCAGCAACAGAAAGCAGGATAAAGCGATATATTAATACTGATGAAGAGAAATTCAAGCAGGCAGTTTCATTATTGGTGTTAAGGAGATTCAGCCCACCTGATGAGTTGGCAAACAAACCAACATTGAATACTTCCTCTGCAGTAGGTCAGAATGCATATGAGTTCATCTCTCAACAGCTGAGTCAGTGGGCTTCACAGATCAGTAAAAATGTTGATGTAAATGTTAATTACAATCCAGGAAATAATATCACACAGGAAGAGCTTGAAGTTGCATTGCGAACCAGTTTTTTCAATAACAGATTCACAGTAGAAGGTAACGTAAATGCAGTTAATAATAATAATGGCGGAGCGCAAAGTGCAAGTAGTATTGCGGGTGATTTCAGTGTGGAGTTCCAGCCTCTCAGCAAGGATGGCAGAGTAAAATTCAAAGCATTTAACCGCTCTAATAATAATTCACTTATCACAAATCTTAACTCACAGTATACACAGGGAATTGGTGTTTTTTACCGGGAAGAGTTTAATACTTTCGGTGAGCTGACCAGGAAATGGTTCAGAAAATCACCTTAGGACGTCAGTTAATACAGCTTTGCAACACATTTTTTTTCCGTGACTATATATTTCTTTTTACTTCAATTTTCATTGATAAATTTATTTATAAAGGCATCATTTTATCATTATATATTGAAACAAAGACGCTGATTGTTGAAAAAATATTTTTAAAAAGTTTGGAATATTAATATTTGGTTTATATTTGTTTCTGCAAAACCAAATTAACATGGCTAAGAAAGTAACCAAAAAATCAAGCGCAAAGAAAGCAGCTCCCTCTAAAAGCGTGAAGAAATCCGCTAAGAAAGCTGCTGCTCCTAAAAAAGCTGCTGCTCCTAAAAAAGCTGCTGCAAAGAAAGCTGCGCCTAAAAAAGCTTCCGGTGCAAAAGGAAGGGCTCGTAAACCAGGCCGTCCTCATGGCAGCAAATCTGCTTTATCTATTAATATAACACAGTTTATTTTTGATACTGTGATGGGTAAAAAACGTTTCGTTCATAATCGCGAGATCCTGGATGCTTTCAGTAAAAAATTCCCAAAACTTGACAGAGTAGAATTCGGAAGGAAGATTTCTGTACTTCTTGCATCATTGAAGAAACAAGGTAGACTTGCTCTTCATAATGCTGGAGGTTATCGTAAAAATATGTATTGGGGCTCTCCTACATGGTTGTCTGGTAGAAATATTAAGCCTGGATATAAATTCAAAGCATAATATCAACTCCAATTAAAAATAAAAAGCCTCCTTTAATCAGGGGGCTTTTTTATTACTTCAAATCCTGTAATTTAAATTGAAGGCTGTTAGTTTTATAAATCCTTCATTTATAAAGTAGCGAGAGTGGGAATCGAACCCACCACCTCAGGGTTATGAATCCTGCGCTCTAACCACCTGAGCTACCTCGCCGACAAGATTTTTATAATGGTTTTTATAGGGTCGGCAAATGTATAAAAATTCAGCTCTGAAAAAATGCCTGCAAACAATGTTTTTTGTAATGTTTAACACGGTTTTTGCTCGTATTAACATTTGAGTTATTGTTACAAAAAAATTGTTGCAAAGTTCACTTAGAAGTATTTCCTTTGTAAATGGCATGTTAGATTAACCTGCATGCCAACTGCTAATTCCGTCATTCTGCCACCTGGAATAATAATGTGACGGATTTTTTAGTGGAAAAACGAAAGGCGTTAATTACATTAACGCAGTGTTTTCCCGGTATATGCGGTTGATTGCCAGATTCCCAATTAAAGTTGGGTTTCTATCTAATTGTAAAATAACTAAGAGTATGAATAAAACAATTACTTCCAGAGTTCTAGTTCTAACCGGCTTTATCTTTATGATATTAATATCGGCAACACAAGCGCAGGTTAATGTGGTATATGACTTCAATACTTCAAGCGAGGTTTATACTGAAATTACAGGTGGAACTGTACTTGCAACTGCTACGGCAAATAGTGGAGCCGCTTCAATAGATGATGTAATTTTTAATTTACCAACAGCTACTCTTCCGTTTAGTTTCAAATTTGATAATATCAACTATACCGGTTTAAACATCAGCAGCAATGGCTTTATAACCTTTGGTGCAACTCCTCCTTCAGCAACAGGTTCAGGAACAGGCTTCGTTCCTATTTCAGCTGTTACAGGTTACAGTGGTGCTGCATCTGCTTTCGGAAGAAACCTGAATGCTTATTTCATTTCCGGTAATCCATCTCAAACAGGAGAATTACGCTATCAGTTAACAGGCTCCGCACCGAACCGTAAATTTATCATTCAATTCAAGAACTTTCGTCCGTTTGCTACGGGTTCTGTTTTTGGCCAGGTTTTAAATTTTCAGATTCGTCTTGTTGAAACAACTAATGCAATTGAAGTTATTTATGGAACCTGTAGTTTATCAAGTACTGGTACTGCACAGGTAGGTTTAAGAGGACCAAATAATACCGTATTCTTTAACCGTAAAGTTGTAAGCCCAACAAATACATGGGCAACATCTGTACAAGGAACAACAAATGCTGATGTGTGTAATTACGCAAGCACAGCAGGGAATTTTCCAACCAGTGGATTAATCTACCGTTTCGCACCATCATTATGTCCACCTGCACAAAATATGGGTGTTTTAAATGTTACACAAACATCAGCTCAGCTTACCTGGACTGTTGTTAGTGGAGGTGGAACTTTTAGAGTTGAATATGGTGCACCAGGATTTACTCAGGGAACAGGAACCATTATCAACAATATTGCAACAAACTCAGTCGTAATTAATGGACTTACTATAAATACCCCTTATCAATATTATATACGTCAGAATTGTGGTGTGAATGGAAACAGCAATATTATTGGTCCGATAAATTTTTCCACCGGTATACTTGGTGAAGATTGTGCATCAGGACCAATGGTGACAGTTGCCAATGATTCGAACTCCTGCAGCAGCACTTTAATAACATCAGGTGTTTCACAGAATGGGCCAAATGCACAATGTTCAGATGCTATCGGGGGAAATCTTCCTAATGATGATTCATGGGTAAGAGTTATTGCCCCGAACTCAACAAATTCTCTTGTTTTTAAAACAACTGCCGGAAGTAATAATGATTGGGTAATGCAGGTGTGGAGAGGTTGTCCTGAATCAGGAGGAACTATGATTGCCTGTGATGATGATGATAATGGTACGTTTATGCCACGCATTATTCTTTGTCAGAATCAATATGTACCAGGCGAGACTTTATATGTACGTATGTGGACTTATAGCCAGACAAATACAGGTAACATGACATTATGTGTATACCAGGGAAATGAATGTGCAATTCCACCAGTGAATGATGAATGTAATACAAGTATTCTATTGCCTATACGTAATCCATTAAGTTGTCCTGGATCAGGTTCAGTGTATACTACAAAGTATGCTACAAAGAGTGGTGATGGTGCTACGTGTCAGGGAGTAAGTGGAATATATGATGTGTGGTTTAAATTCAATACGGCTAATTATGGTGATCTTCAGGTTTCATTTAGTCGTTTAACAGCGAATAATCTGAAAGCCCAGGTATTATTTGCATGCGGTGATTTTGAAGTTGCCTGCTGGAATCCGGGTGATGGTGCTCATTTATTATCAGGGTTAAATCCAAGTGCTGATTATGTTTTACGGGTTTGGTCAGATTCATTACAGTGGGGAACATTTAATGTATGTATCCAGGATGTTTGTTCAGATCCAACAGCAAGCATGAGTGGAATTCAGAGTATTTGTAAAGGTGATTCTATTTTCATTCCTGTTAATTTTACAGGTACTGCTCCATGGACTTTTACATATACTGATAATGGTATTAACAATTATTCAATAACAACATCAACAACACCTTATTACTTTGCAGTTTCACCTGCTTCAACTAAAACCTATACACCTGTAAGTGTTCAGGATGTTTCCTGTTTTGGTAGTGTTAGCGGTAATACTACAGTTAATGTAATTAATAAACCGGTATTGAATTCATTCACTCCAACAAGTGGACTTACCGGTTCTACCGTAACATTACATGGTCATGGCTTTGCCAATGTAGTATCAGTACGATTTAATAATGTATCCACTTCAGGAATTACAATTGTTAATGATAGCACCATAACTGTTAATGTTCCGGCCAGTGCAACTACAGGTCCGGTATCTGTAACAAATCTGAGTTGCACAATACAGGATGGAGTATTCACAGTAACCAATAATAATAATCCAACCTTCACTGTAAATCTGCGTTTATTCCTGGAAGGAATGTACAACACCAATGGTGCAATGTATCCTGCAGGTGATGGGCTTGGATTTGCATCGTCAGTGTCAGACAGTATAACATTAAAACTGGCACAGACTATAACACCATATAATATTATAGCTACCAAAACGTCATTTTTAAGTGTGAATGGAATCGCATCTTTTACATTTCCTACAACACTTCTTAATAATAGCTACTACCTGGTTATCAAACACAGAAATTCTGTTGAAACCTGGAGCAAGAATCCTGTATTACTGAATTCTGCTTCTCAGTTCATCGATTTCTCAGTTACTACTCCTTAATAGAAATGATGGGGGGCGATTAATTAACTGCATACAATCCGGAAATTTTCCGGGGAAAGCTTGTTATTCTCAATAATTATGATAAATTTGTTTGAGATGGCAGCATTCGTTTGCTGCAGGAGATTGTTATCAATATATAAATAGAAAAAAACACAAAACAATTATAATGAACAAGATTACAAAACTTTCCATGAACTTTACCAGGTTTATATATATCCTGGGTATCGTTATTTTAAGTGCTACTACCGTTCGAAGCCAGGTAAGCACATTGTATACTTTCAGCTCGGCTGCAGGTACATACACACCTTTATCAAGTGCAACCGTAATTGCAACTGCAACCACCACTACCGGTGCAACTGCACTTGATGATGTAATTTTTACACTTGCAAATGGTACCATTCCATTCTCATTTAGTTTTGATAATGTTGGGTACACCGGATGTAGAGTAAGTACAAATGGTTTTATAACCTTTGGAACTGTTTCTCCTGCTGCAAGCGGATCAGCAACCGGTTTTACTCCATTATCCGCAGTTACAGCTTACAGTGGTGCTATCTCTGCATATGGTAGAAATCTTGCAGGCTATTTCTTCGCAGGTAATGCTGCACAAACAGCTGAATTAAGTTACCAGACATTAGGAATTGCTCCAAACAGAACATTTGTTATCCAATACAAAAATTTCAAACCGTTCAATTATAGTACAGCTACTTTTACTTCTCCGATGAACATGCAGATCAGGTTAAGTGAAACATCTAATGCCATCAATGTTGTATATAATATATCAGGAACATTCAGTGCATCAATACTTGGCCAGGTTGGTTTAAGAGGTGCTAATAATATATATCCTGCCAATATTAATAACAGATCAGTTGCAAATGCTGTTAATACATGGCCAGCATCTACAGCTGGTGCAGCAAATACCTCAACATGTGAGATAATAAATACTGTAATACCTGCATCAGGACTTACTTATACATGGGCTCCACAATCCTGCGCGGTACCGCAAAATCAAGGTGTAACCAATGTTACGGCATCTTCAGCCCAGTTAACCTGGACTTCACAAGGTGGTGGTGGTACATTTAAAGTAGAATATGGTCAGCAGGGTTTTACTCCCGGAACAGGCACAGTAATTAATAATGCTGTTTCACCTCAGACAATAAATGGATTGGCAGGTGGTACTAATTATTCATTTTATGTGCAACACATTTGCGCAACAGGAAATAGTACTAATGTAGGACCTTATAATTTCAGCAGTGCAACAGCAGGAGAAGATTGTTCAACTGCCCCGCTTTTAACTGTTAAGGGCAGTCTTGCTAATTGTGGTTACACAGTTGTATCTTCTGGTGTTTCTCAAAATGGTCCTTTAGGAAATTGTTCTGATGTTACAGGAAACTTACCTAATGATGATCGCTGGTATAAATTTGTTGCACCTGCTAATGGAAAGAAAATTGTTATCGCTACTACAGCAGGAACTGTAAATGACTGGGTAATGCAGGTATGGTCATCATGTGGATTGAATCCAACTGATCTTATGAAATGTGGTGATGATGAAAGTGCATTCATGCCGCAGATAACTTTATGTCAGAATGAATATGTAGCCGGACAAACATATTATATACGTGCCTGGACTTACAGTCAGACATTGACCGGTACTATGAATCTTTGTGTTTATGAAGATACACCGTGTATTATTGCACCGCTAAATGATGAATGTGCAAATGCAACAAGATTAAGTGTAAATAATTCTACCGGATGTCCGGCAGGTGCACTATCGTTTACTGATTTAAGTGCAACACCAAGTGGTGATGCAGCAACCTGTGATGCAACTACTAAAAATGATGTTTGGTTTGTTTTTAATACCAGTACATTAGGAGACATTAGAGCCACTTTTACAAAAGGAACTGCAACAACATTAAAAGCACAATTATTATTTGAGTGTGGTGGACCGGAAATAGCATGCTGGAATCCAGCAGATGGCACACCAAAAGTATTAACAGGTCTAAATCCAGTTGCTGATTATATATTAAGGGTTTGGTCTGATGCAGGTACTGGAGGAACATTCAGTGTTTGTCTTCAGGATATCTGTGCAGATCCAACAGCCGTTATTTCAGGTAACACTACAATATGTCCTGGAAATACAGCAAACCTGATCGTTGATTTTACAGGAACTCCGCCATATTCGTTTACTTATTCTAATGGTACAACGAATGCAACAATATCAGGCATCAATATAGATCCATATATATTGCAGGCTACACCATCCTCTAATACCACCTATTCACTTGTAAGCATGAGTGATGCAACCTGTTCAGGAATTGTATCAGGTA
>JBDTVD010000103.1:0-10597 GCA_040007375.1 Bacteroidota bacterium
ATTTTTATATATATCAATGGAGTGGAGGAAGGAAGTGCTGATGTTTCCGGTATACCGGTTAATGGCAGTGGAACCAGTTTCCGTATCGGAAGCCGTTCTGATCTGGATTATTATTCCAACAGCCAGATTGATGAAGTACGCATCTGGAATGTTGCCCGCACACCATCGCAAATTTTGAGCACTGCAAATACTGGTGTATTATACAATACTGCCGGCCTAATAGCATATTATAAATTTGATGAAGCAAGTGGTTCTGTTACTGCCAACTCTGTAACAGGTTTAAATTCGGCAACTCTGGTGAACGGAGCAGGAAGGTTAAAACCTACAACAGCACCCTTTACAAGTAATATATATCAATGGAATAATGGCGCTCAGGGAAATAACCTGATTGTTGATACTTCAGGAAGTTATTCAGTAACCGTAACTACAGCATTTGGAATATCTGCAACAAGTAATACAGTGAATGTTACTGAACATCCGTTTTCTGGTTCTACGGTTTATGAAACAGCCTGTGATAGTTTTGTATGGCATGATTCCACTTATTATGCTTCGGGAAGTTACATATATATAACACCTTCAGCTTCGGGCTGTGATTCTGTAGTAACTCTGGAACTTACAATAAATCCTTCACCATCTGTTTCAATTGCACCGTTTGGTTCTATGGATCTTCCTTTTTGTGGTAGTGGGAATACAAGCTGGATTGGAGTATCAAATGATAATTTAGTTTTCTATACATGGTCTTCTTCACCATCAGTACCATTAGATGTTACCAATTATTCAAATGGAACAAATGAACGTTGTGATGCTGCAATTACTGAAACCACAACCTTCACCATTGTTGGTACCAGTAATTATGGTTGTCATTCAACAGCTTCTGTAACTGCAGTGGTGATACCTTCATCTCCTGTAAATATTACGGGTGGATCAGTGATTTGTGATACTGACAGTGCTGTTCTGGATGTTGATCTGAGTCAGCTGATGAATGCAAGATTTGCAACAAGTGTTATTGATAAAAGTTCTGAATATGGAACACCAGGAAATGGATGGTCGTCAGTAAATGCTTTAGATGCTCCTGATGTGTACCCTCAGTACGGAGATATAGGAGGCAGTTGGGCTTCATTAAACAGTGATGATGAAAGAGAATATATAGAGCTTGGTTATGATAGTGCAGCTCCGGTTAATTATATTGATATATATGAAACATTTAACCCGGGAGCAGTGGATACGGTGTATGTAAAGAATCCGAACACCAATCAGTTTGAGATTATATATACAGCGCAACCTGTAATTGAGCCACCATCTTCACGCATTCTGCACATTACGTTCCCTACAACTTTATATCCTGTAAGTGAAATCAGAATTGCTTTGAACTCAGGCGCTGTACCCGACTGGAATGAAATTGATGCAGTTGGAATAGGGTTGTCTGGTGTAGTATTTAATTATGAATGGTCGAACGGAGAAACTACTGAACAGGTTCAGGTTCCGGAAGGACAATATACAGTAAAGGTAAGTGGAGAAAGTCTTTGTTACCAGGGTTCAACAACTGTAAGTAATGATGGTTTGGTTTCCATAATGGCCGAAGGAAGTACTTCAATCTGTCCGGGAGATTCTGTTGTATTAACAGCTCAAAGCAATGTGTATAATGGAAATGCATTACAGTTTGATGGTTCAGGAAAATATATAGAGGAAGATATTGCTTCTTTACCGCAGAGTGATGCGGCACGTACTATGGAGTGCTGGATAAAAACAGATCAGTCGAATGCCGGAGTGATTGCTAATTGGGGAAATATTGCAACCAATGAACGGTTCGGTTTACTGGTAATTGGTGGTTCACTTTATTTTGTCGGCGAGAATAATGATTTTCAGGGCAGCATAACTGTAAATGATAATCAATGGCATCATGTTGCTGTTGCTTATGATGGAACTGATCTGTTATTGTATGTTGATGGCGTGCTTGATGTAAGTATAGCAACATCATTAAATACAACAGGAACTACATTGAGAATCGGACAACGTGCTGTTCCGGAAACAGGTGAATATTTTATCGGAACTGTTGATGAATTGCGGATATGGAATACTGCCCGATCAATTACTGAACTGAATGCAGATATGAATCATGCTGTTCCTGTTAACAGTAATGGATTAGTTTCTTATTTTAAAATGGATGAAGGAAGTAGTTCTGTAACTAAAGATGAAGTAAGTTCAGTTGATGCTCCTGTTCAGGATGGATCTGCAGAATGGGTGAGTGGTGCTGTAAATACAGGAAATTATTTATGGTCTCCGGGAGGGGAGATTTCTCCATCAATTACAGTTTATGGTGCAGGAACATACACAGTTATTTTATCAGGACCTGGTGGTTGTTCGATTAGCAGCGAACCGGTTTCAACGGAAATAAATACTAATTGCAATTCATCAGTAACGTTGAATCTCAAAGTTCTTCTTGCCGGATATTATAATGATGAAAATTTTAGTGGCTATCCCGGATTGCTATCTGCAAAACTGGCTTTATCAGATTACACTTTATCTACACCAGGAAATCTATGTGATACTATAAAAGTTGAATTGCGTGATCCGAATGCAGTATTAAATGTCGTTGCAACTTCTTATACAGTAATTGATACTTCAGGTAATGGAATAGTTAATTTACCTGTTACGGTGAATGGCGGAACATACTGGTTGGCTGTATTCCATAACAACTCATTACAGACATGGAGTGCTGCACCGATAACCTTTAACAGTGTTACAACTTATGACTTCACAACATCGGATGCAATGGCTTATGATGATGGATTTGATGCAAATCCTCCAATGATGATGTTGCCAAATGGAAACTGGGGTTTATGGAGTGGTGATTTTGCCGGTTTTGATTTAACACAGGATGAGTTTATTGATATCTTCGACCAGATTATACTTGATAATACTATTATTGAATTTGCAAACGGAACCCTCAGTGGATATCTTGTAGCTGATTTAAATGGTGATGGAGTGGTTGATATTTTTGACCAGATTATACTGGATAACAATATAAATTTAGTCTTGTACTCACCTCATCCGGTTGCGCCATAATATTATTTTATATATATAAAAGGAGCTCCATAACGGGGCTCTTTTTTTTTGGCATTGCTTCTAAATTCAAAGTGAAGAATGGATTTCAGCATCAGCAATTGATTTAATACTGGTAATGAAATAGTAAATAAATAAAAGCATCGTTCTCACAAGAGAATAAAGTTTTGATACTTCTAAAAGCAATATGCTGAATTGTTTTTTTTCAGCATCAGCAATTGATTTAATACTAGTAATGAAATAGTAAATAAATAAAAACATCATTCTCACAGGAGAATAAAGTTTTGATACTTCTAAAAGTAATATGCTGAATTGTTTTTTTTCTGCATCAGCATTTGATTAAAAACCGGAAATAAAATAGTAAATAAAAGAAAAAACACATTAACAAGATAATCCAGTCTTGATACTTGATACTTATGTCTTGATACTTAAATCATCCGTTAGCACGAATAGCTTCCACAGGATCCAGCCGTGATGCAGAGTATGCAGGGAAAAATCCGGAGAGAATTCCGATGGCTGCGGAAAGACTTAATCCAAGGATAATATTATTCGAAGTTAATGGCATGGAAAATCCGGAACCTGATGCTGCAAGTGAAATTATATATACTAATCCGATTCCAAGTAATCCTCCAAGTAAACTCAATACAATAGATTCAGTGAGGAACTGCAATAAGATAAAATAATTTTTTGCTCCCAGTGATTTTTGTATGCCTATCATTCCTGTTCTTTCTTTTACAGAAACAAACATGATGTTGGCAATTCCGAATCCTCCAACAAGAATAGAAAAGAAACCAATGATTCCACCTACAACAGAAATGAAATTGAACATGGAGGTTACCTGTGTAGAAAGTAATTTCGTTTCATTCAAAGCAAAGTTATCTTCTTCCAATGGACGAAGTCTTCTAATTGCACGCATATTTCCTCTCAGCTCATCTATCAATGCTGCATTACTCACTCCGTCTTTTGCTTTTGCCATGATCAATGGATTCATCTGATCAGAACGGATGTCCATAAACTTGCGTGCAAAGTTGATCGGAACAATAATAGTATTATCATGACTGTCGCCAACAATACTTTCTCCTTCACGCGAAAAAACTCCGATCACACGAAGCTTTCTTCCTCTTGCCTTTATATAATTTCCTTCAGCAGGACGATCTTCAAATAATATTTTTTTTACATCGGCACCAAGTATGGCAACATTATATCCACTCTCTGATTCTGCTTCCGTAAAATATCTTCCTTCTGAAAGATTGAATGATGCAATATCAGCATAACTGTGCGACACTAAAGTGATATCGCAATTTTCTACACTGTTACTATTGTATTTTATTGTTTGTCCCTGTGCCCATGCCATGAATGCAAATTCTTTCGACAAAGTATTCATGTGCCGCAGTTGTTCCATCTCTTTATAACCAGCCTGTGGACGTTGCCAGTATTTCCACCAGGGATAATCACCGCCGAATTCCCACGGCCATTTCTGCACATAAACAACATTAGAACCTAATGATTCAATACTTCCTTTCACATCTGATTCCATTCCGTCAACAGCAGTAAAAACACTGATAATGGCAAAAATTCCGATGGTGATTCCAAGAAGAGAAAGGAATGTCCGAAGCTTGTTCATAGCAAGTGCATTGAATGCCATGTAAATGCTTTCGAGAATGAGTTTTAAAAGGACCACGGTGTTTGAATTACATTACAAAGTAAGTGGAAAATACCATAGGACTATAGACTATAGACCATTGACCATAGACTATAGACCATTGTCAATCATTCTTTAATCAATTGTCAATGGTCAATCGTCAATTGTCCATCGTCCATCTCACGAAAATCTTTTCTTCAAAGAAAGTACAGGTTGTTCCAGGAAACGGTAGCTGGCAATGCTGATGAGAAGTGTTGCGGCCAGACATAATGTTCCGTATATATATCTCACATCTGCAATAACTACATTACCGGCTGCAACACGAAACCACGGCCAGCACATCTGGTAAATGATCCAGTGATAGACATAAATGCCGTAAGAGTATTTTCCCAACCAGGTTAACCATTTACTGCTGAAGAATCGTCGTGATAAATTAAACTCAGGAAGAAAGCAGGATATCAATATTCCACCCCAGAATAAATCGAAGAAGGTAAATCCTGCTGTCATGTAATAAACAGAATCATACTTAATAGTTTTTGCAAGAAGATATAAAGATATTATTACCGGAATGGTTATGATAAAAATCCATTTGCAGGAACGCATTAACCATTGTGGGTTATGACGTATTAATAATGCAATGGATGCACCAATTGCAAGTCCATCCAACCGACAGATGGTTGCTACAAACTGCACAGGTGTATCATCAGCACCCTGGTACCAGACCAAATATCTTGACATCACAGAAACAGCAATTAATATAATGCACGTCGTTAATAATTTTCGTGTTGGAAGAAAATAAACAAGTAATGGCCAGAAGAGATAAAACTGTTCTTCAATTGCAAGAGACCAGAAATGATTCAGCACTCCATCTCGTGGCCAGTCTTTCCAGGCATACAACCAGTTCTGTATATATAATAAGTACCACGCTGCATGCTGTGTATAAAAATGTGGATCTTTTAACTGATGTATGTTTAATGCAATCAGAATAAAAAATACAATCAGTGCAAAATAATATAACGGGAAAATGCGCAGTGTGCGTCGTGCATAAAAATTACGGAAGAAATGTGGTTTCTCTTTTGAATCAACCAATATTCCGGTTATGAGAAATCCGGATAGCACAAAAAACAAATCAACACCCAGCCAACCGAAGCCAATGCCGTAAAAGTGGAATACTACTACAAGGAATACGGCAAATCCACGCACTCCGTCGAGAACAGGAAGATGTTTGCTGCTGCTGTATAATGTAGTTTCGCTCATAACAGGGAAGCGGTGAAAATAAGTTAAAAGGAATTATAAATAAAAAAGGAATTATAAATTCTAAATTATAAATTATAAATTATTTTTTCTCAGATATTAAAACAAAAAAAGGTCATCATAGTTTGTATGATGACCTTTTTTATAAATTAAATTATTTTACCAGATTCTCACTCTCAAACTATCCGGTCTGTACATTTTATCACCTGGTTTAATATTAAATGCTTCGTAGAATTCGTCGGAGTTTACAACAGGTCCGTTTATTCTTGCAAAATTTGGTGAATGAACATCTGTCATTAATCTGTTTGCTAATGATTCATCACGCTGATGTCCTAACCATGATAATGCATATCCTAAATAATATCGCTGAACAGGAGTAAGGCCATTAATTTTTTTACCTGATTTATATTGTTCTGTTTTCTTAAATGCTTCCAGTCCTAAAACAACACCACCTAAGTCAGCAATGTTTTCACCTTGAGTTGCAGAACCATTAATGTGTAAACTATCCAGCACTTTATAATCATCAAACTGTGCTACAATTTTCTTTGCACGCTCTATATATTCTTTACCATCCTGTGGTGTCCACCAGTCACGCAGATTTCCTTTTGAATCAAACTGGCGTCCCTGGTCATCAAAGCCATGAGTGATTTCATGTCCGATGGTACTTGCTCCTGCATAACCATATATAATTGCATCATCAGCCAATGAATCTTCTAAACCAGGAATAATAAATATAGCAGCAGGTAAAACAATTTCATTATTACTTGGATTGTAGTATGCATTATACGTTTGTGGCGTCATATCCCATTCTGTACGATCAACCGGTTTGCCTAATTTGTTCAATTGATAATTAAACTGCCAGTTGTTTGCACGGATGCAGTTTCCAACATAAGAACCACGATCAATTACCAGTGATGAATAATCTTTCCACTTATCAGGATAGCCAACTTTTTTTGTTACACTGTTTAATTTTTCAATTGCCAGTGTTTTTGTAGCATCACTCATCCATGTCAGTTGTTTAATACGATCACGATAAGCATCAAAAATATTATTGGTTAAATCATCATAACGTTTCTTTACAGATGGGGAAACATATTTCTCCACATATAATTGTCCTAATGCATCACCTAAAGCACCTTCTTCCACATCCAGTATACGCTTCCATCTCGGACGTTGTTCTTTCACACCTGACATAACAGTTCCGTAAAAACGAAAATGCTCATTGGCGATATTGCTGCTCAGATAAGATGCAAATTCATTAATCAACTGCCAGCGCATGTAAACTTTCCAATCGTTGATGCTGGTTGATTTCAATGCTGCATTTAAAGCAGTAAAAAATTCCGGCTGACCGATTATCAAAGAATCCACTTTATATATATTCATTGTGGAAAGAATAGTATTCCATTCCATATTGGAGGTGCGCTTGTTCATATCAGGAACAGCATACTTATTATAATTTTTATAAGGATCACGAAGATCTTCCAGTTTGCGTGATGCTTTAGCCAATGCAGTTTCAATTTTCATTACAGTTGCACTGTTTGCTTCTGCAGTTTTATCATCATTACCCATTAACTTAAACATGTTGGCAACGTGAGTAGGATATTCTGCTCTGATCTTTGCAGTTCGTCCATCCGTATTAAAATAGTAATCACGATCAGGAAGTCCTAATCCACCTTGCCCGAGATGAAGTGTCATGGCTTCACTGTTCTTTTCATCCTGATATATATAAAAACCGTAAAGTGTTTCCACACCGATGGTTTGTAATCTCGCAGAAGTCTGTACAATTCCGTTTACATCAGTAATAGCATCAATGGATGCCAGTTCTGTTGCAATGCCTTTCAGTCCTTCTTTTTCAATGGCTGTTGTATCCATTCCTGCTGCCCAGAAATCTCCTATCTTCTGTGCATTACTTCCTTTAGCAGCTTCCGTATTTTTAGCAGCATCTTCACTGATCGTCTTCATGCGGTTGTAAGTTTCATTCTGCACAAGTGACCATATTCCCCAGGAACGTTCATTACCGGGAATAGGATTTCTTTTCATCCATCCTCCGCTGGCATACATATAAAAATCATCATTGGGTTTTACTGTGCTGTCCATATCTGCAATCAACGGATCGTCAAACGATGCAACTGCTACCTTTTTCTTTTCAGAACAGGAGCAGATCAGCATAAATGCAAAGGCAAATAATAAGTGGTGTGGTTTCATAGTAGAAGATGATATTAATTTCGCTCAAATGTATAGAATCGCTTAGTGCACCAAAATTTATTTTCGACAAAAGCAAGTTATTGCGCGACGTGAATACAATGGGTTAAAGCTTCTTTCTTTTCATCAGGAGAAACAGTGTTAGGAAAAACCCTGTAAATAAAACAGCCTTTCTATTGCGACTAAAGAATGCAGAATTTTTTCATGTGGTGGTTCTAAGCTATTCTGATATCAATCAAATTTCTGAGATGGTAACAGGATTTCATGTTAGCTGCAATCCTTAAAACTATAATTCCAGCTTTCGTAGTGATGGTGATTTTTTCCAGCCCACTACAGTTACCATTAAAGTAATGCATCCACCTGCAACAACAGAATTAACCAGTCCCAGTAAACGTGCTGCCAGTCCTGATTCAAATGCTCCGATCTCGTTACTGCTTCCTACAAATATGCTGTTTACTGCAGCCACACGTCCGCGCATTGCATCAGGAGTAAAGGTTTGCATAATAGTTGAACGGATCACAACACTTACATTGTCGAATACACCACTCAGCATCAAAATGAAAAATGATAGGTAGAAATTTTCGGAGAGAGCAAAGGCAATCATGCAAATTCCAAAGCCGCCCACACAAAGCAACATTTTCTTTCCTGCATCTTTATGTGGTGGATAGAATGCCAGGAATCCGGCCATGATCACTGATCCCAATGCAGGTGCTGCTCTTAAAAATCCTAATCCCTGCGGACCGGTATGCAGAATCTGGTCAGCAAAGGCAGGTAATAATGCAACGGCACCTCCAAATAATACGGCAAACATATCAAGAGCAATGGCCGACAATAATGTTTTGCTGTTCCATACATAAGCTAATCCTGCTTTTAAAGAATCTTTAATTGCTTCTCCACGATTGCTCATTACTACTGGTTTGTTTCCTATAAAAACATAATACAGCATCGTAATCAATATCAGCACACAAACAATAATGCTCGAAACTCCGGCACCCAGCCATGCATAACAAATTCCTCCCAAAGCCGGACCACTCACAGCACCTGTCTGCCACATGCTGCTGTTCCACACAGATGCATTTACATAATGTTCCCGGTCAATCAGCTGCGACCAGAACGGACCTTGTGAAGGATTAAAAAAACCACGTGCAGCACCAATAATAAAGATGACAACATAAGCCGGCCAGAGTGCATGTGTTCCATAACCGTATGCATAAAAGGCAAGAGCAACGGAAGCCAGCATCATAATGCCTGTTGAAATAATTAAAATCTTTCTGCGGTTATAACGATCTGCTACAATTCCTCCGGGCAGGGCAAGTGCTAATGCAGGAACAGCTTCCGTGAGGCCAATCAGACCAAGTGCCAGTGTATCTTTAGTAATATCATAAATCAACCAGCTGATAATAACTGCCTGCATCTGTAATGCTACTGTGAGAAGAAATTTTGCCCAGATGAAAAAGCGGAATTCGCGGCTGCGCATGGCAGCAAAAGGATCATGCTTTACGGACATGCTGCGAAAATAAGTGATTAGGTGATTAGGTGTTGTGAATTAGCCAATTTGGAAAATTAGCCAATTAGCCAATGAGTTGACAAGAAATTGAATTAATGAGGAAAAAATTTATGTTCTTCAGAAAAATCAATCTTGATACTTGATACTTGTGTCTTGATACTCCTTTAATATTCGTCTTCATTAAAAAAGAAGTCATCCTTTGTGGGATAATCCGGCCAGATTTCTTCAATACTCTCATAAGGTTCCCCTTCATCTTCCAGCTCCTGCAGATTCTCAATAACTTCCATTGGAGCTCCTGAACGGATAGCATAATCAATCAATTCATCCTTGGTTGCAGGCCAGGGCGCATCTTCAAGGTGTGATGCCAGTTCTAAAGTCCAATACATAGTACTATCATTTATTAAGTTCCTACTTAACGGCACTAAACCGCTTTTTCTTATCAGGTATTGTTAGAGAATAAGTACCCTAATAAGGCGCGCAAAAGTAAAAAAATAATGATGCTAAAGCCCTTTCAGGAAAAATGTTTATTAAAAGTATTTTTTTCAACCGTTTGTAAGAGGGTAAATAATTGTCCCAAAAGAGTGTTTACCGGCCGCATGGTTATTATTTTACAAGGGTGTTATCACAAATAATACGTGCTTTCTTAAAGTTTGGGCATGTGCCGGCTGCCAATCACGAATAATATGGTTCTGATAAAAACCCTGTTTTGCAATATCACCAGCCGTCACCGGGCTGTACGCTTTAACTCCTCATTGCCGGCACCTCGGGCGGTGCGTCAATTGCGGGGTAACCGCTGCCATCCCTCATGCTAAAGAGAGTAGCAAGTATCAAGACATAAGTATCAAGACGGGATTTTCTTATGAGAATGTTTTTTATTTCATTGGTTAATCAGGTAATCACTCAAATTGGCTGATTAATTCAAGTATCAG
>JBDTVD010000104.1:0-10521 GCA_040007375.1 Bacteroidota bacterium
GGATACTATCAAAACTCTATATTAAAAGGGATTGAAGAGGAGGAAGTAGAAGTTAAACCTGTATCCAAACCAAAAACTTTTAAGATTGATGTAACAGGACTTGATGTTCCGAAATCTGCAGATGAATTTAAATCATGGTGGATTAACGAACCGGTTTCACAGGGAAATACCAACACATGCTGGTCGTTCAGCACAACTTCTTATTTTGAAACAGAAGTATATCGTTTAACCAAACAGCAGGTCAAAATATCACAGATGTATACTACCTACTGGGAATATATAGAGAAGGCACGACGTTTTATACAGGAAAGAGGAAACTCTGCATTTGAAGAAGGATCAGAAGCCAATGCAGTTACAAGAATGTATAAAATGTATGGAGCCGTTCCTTATGAGCAATATACAGGTATGTTACCCGGACAGAAATTTTATACTCATGCACCGTTGATTGCAGAACTGAAAGTTTATTTAAATTCAGTAAAAGCAAACAACAACTGGAATGAAGTAGAAGTATTAAGTACAGTTAAATCTATACTTAATCATTACATGGGAGTTCCGCCATCGATGGTAAAAATTGACGGTAAAGAAATTACTCCTAAAGATTATTTAAAGAATGTATTGAAACTGAATATGAATGATTATATTGATGTGATTTCGTTGATGGAAAAACCATACTGGCAGAAAGTAGAATATGATGTTCCTGATAACTGGTGGCATAATGCAGATTATCATAATGTACCGCTTGAAGTATTTATGAAAATTGTGAAAGATGGAATTCGTAAAGGTTATACCATCGGAATTGGTGGTGATGTAAGTGAGGCAGGATTTGATGCGAACAATAATATAGCTGTTATACCAACGTTTGACATACCATCGGAATATATAGATGAAAATGCACGTCAGTTTCGATTCAGTAATAAAACAACTACTGATGATCATGGTTTGCATTTAGTAGGATACATGGAGAAGAATGGAAAGGATTGGTATCTGGTGAAAGATAGTGGAGCAGGTTCAAGAAATTGCGGGAAAGAAAGTAAGAACTTCGGATTTTATTTCTTTCACGAAGATTATATAAAGCTAAAAATAATGGACATCCTTATTCACAAAGACCTTCTGAAAGAATATATAAATAACTTCAAAGCATAATGCCATTACCACTGCCTCTGAAATGGAAGCAATCATTTTACAGAATCACCATGTTTTTTGGCAGTAAGAAAAAAGTAAATTCGCCTTCAATGATTAACGCAATTACTTCCATCTATTCCATTCCTGTAAATGATATTAATGGAAAGCAGACGGATCTTCATCAATATAAAGGAAAGAAATTACTGATTGTAAATGTAGCCTCTGAATGTGGTTACACACCACAGTATGGTGATCTGGAGCAATTATATACACAACATAAAGACAAACTGGTTGTATTGGGATTTCCTACTAACGATTTTGGAGGACAGGAACCAGGAACTGAGAGTGAGATTGAACAATTCTGCAGATCAAAGTATAGCATTGATTTTCCTTTATTTTCAAAGATCACTGTTATTGGTGATGATGCACATCCTTTATATAAATGGTTGAGTGATGAAAAGCTGAATGGATGGAATAACAAAGCTCCATCTTGGAATTTTTGCAAATATCTTGTTGATGAAAATGGTAACCTGTTGAATTATTTTTCAGCAAATGTTGATCCTTTTGAAGAAGACATCTTAAACCAGCTTGTATAATGGAACCTGTTATTGAATTAAAAAACCTGGTTAAAGATTTCGGAGAATTTCGTGCAGTAAATGGTTTAAATCTGAATGTATATAAGGGTGATGTATGTGGTTTTCTGGGTCCGAACGGTGCTGGTAAAAGCACTACCATAAGAATGATGCTTACGTTAATTGCACCAACTTCAGGCAGCATAAGTTTTTTTGGTAAGGACATTAAAACTCATCGAAGTGAAGTATTACGTAAAATCGGAAGCATCGTTGAGAAGCCTGATTTTTATAAATTTCTTTCTGCAAAGAAAAACCTCGAATTACTTGCGCGTATTTCCGGAGTTACTGTTTCGAAGAAAAAAATTGCTGAAGTAATTGAGCTTGTTGGTTTGCATGGAAAAGAAAATGAGGTTGTTAAAACATATTCATTTGGAATGAAACAACGGTTAGGACTTGCACATGCATTGATGTGTGATCCGGAACTTATTATACTGGATGAACCAACAACAGGATTGGATCCTCATGGAATTATTGATTTCAGAAACCTGATTAATTACCTCACAAAAGATAAAGGAATCACTGTTTTTCTTTCCTCGCATATTTTATCGGAGATAGAGATGATTGCAACGAGTATGGCCATCATCAATAATGGAAAAACAGTTGTGCAGGGAACAGTAGGAGAGTTGATGGACAATGAAAAAATAATATTGCAGATTCGTTCTGATAATAATAGTAAAGTAAGAGAGTTGTTGCAGGCAAATTTCAAAGTTGAAGCTGATTCTCTTCACCAGGATTATACAGAATTGCATGGACGAACATCGGATGTTCCTTCGATGATTCGCCTGTTGGTGGAGAATGACATTAATATATATGAAGTAAATAAACGTACAAAGCTGGAGGATTTATTTCTGCAGTTAACACATAATTAAAAAGAATGTTCGCCGGATTATTATATTCAGAACTGATTAAAATATTTTCGAAGCCAAGAAGCTATATCGGATTTGTTGCCATTACCATCATTGTGTCATTAATTCAAATGGCAATGTATCTGGATGGACTAAATTATTTTTCATTTGTCACAGGACCATTACAGGCGTCATTTAATCTGGAGGGCAATCTGGTAAGTGGAAACATGGTTGCTTTTGTAATTATACAAACACTTATTTTACAGATTCCATTACTGGTTGCTCTTGTAACCGGTGATCTGATCAGCGGTGAATCAGCAACCGGAACACTACGGATTCTTGCATCTAAACCTGTTTCGCGCACAGCAATTTTATTTGCAAAATTTACTGCAGGATTACTCTATACATTATTATTACTTATATGGCTGGGCTTCATGTCGTGGGGACTTGCATTATTTATTTTTGGTCCTGGTGATTTAATTGTATTGAAAAGTGAAGAGCTGATCATACTTCAGAATGCTGATATCGGCTGGAGATTTTTACTTGCATTTGGAATTTCATTCATCAGTCTGAGTGTAGTTGCAACATTCTCTTTATGTCTCTCCTGTTTTGCTGATAATTCCATAGGACCAATTATTTCCACGATGGCTGTAATCATTTTATTCACCATTATGGGTACTCTGGAAATACCATTTTTTGATGCTGTAAAACCTTACCTGTTTACAACGCATATGATCGTCTGGCGTAATTCCTTTGATCTTCCTGTTTCCACTCCCCAGATTTGTACTTCACTTACAATCATGATAGCACACATAATTTTATTTCTTTCTGTTGCATTGTACCGGTTTAATAAAAAAGATATTCTTTCATGATTCGTAAAATATATATACTTCTTATTTTGACTTCTGTTTCATGCCGCATTTGTGCTCAAACAGATGAGGCTGGAAAAATAATTGATAAACTTATTAAGAAATTTCAACTGGTAAATACATACAGTGCAGATGTTGTTATCCGCCCGGAAATTTCATTCCTGAAAATGCTTCCACAAAAAGCAACAATTTATTTCCGGCAACCTGATAAATTCCGTATTAAAACAACAGGCATTACAATTCTCCCCAAGCAGCAATTTGATAATGTAATGAATCTTCTTTCAAAAAGGGATTCCTACATTCCATTACTCACTTCCAAGGAAACAATTAATGATATTAAACTTTCAGTTATCAATGTAATTCCTGTTGCAGATACATCAGAATTGATACTTGCAAAAATCTGGGTGGATGAAGTGCGTAATCTTATTGTGAAAGCACAGTTGACAACCAAAACTAATGGTACTATTCTCATAAACTATAAACATGGAGCACTTGCTGAGTATGGATTACCTGATGAAATTATTTTTACAGTGGATATGAAAAAGTTTAAGGTACCTAAAGCTGTTGCTGCGGATATTAATACGGAAAGTAAATCTGTAGAAGAACAGGTAAAACAACAAAAGCCCGGAAAAATTATTGTTACTATTAAAAACTACAAATTAAATATCGATCTACCGGATAATATTTTTAAAAATTAGTGTTGAATATTGAATTGTTTCTTTTTATTTCAGGAGCAGCAAATAATTATTATATAAAAGGGGACGCCTGATGACGCCCCCTTTAACAACCCAACTACTACACTGAATCACAATGTTACTTTGCCTGCGCCGAATTTGGCAAGGCCTCCACTTCATTTACTGTAATCGTATTATTGAGACTCTGTAACTGTATTTTATAATCATAACTTGATTCACGTTTCCATACAAGCACTACATCAGTTGTATAAGTAGTTAATTTACCATCTTTTTCAATTGTCATTGTCCATTTTCCAACCTGGTAAATCATTTTACCACTACCACCAAGTTCTGTTATTTCAGATTTAAATTCTTTGCAGTTGGCAAGATCATACCAGAAGGTAGAAATCTCTTTGCGTCCATGCAATTTCTTTCCTCCAGGAGTCAATATCGTTGCATCATCTGAATACATTGCCGGAATATCACTAAGCGCTTTTTTAAGGATTGATTTTTCAATTGATTTGTTAAGGTTTTCAATTTCTTCACGTGTTTCTTTGCTTACTTCAGTTGAATTTTGTGCAAAGATTGGAGCAGTTACAGTAAAAGTTAAAAAGGCAATTACAAAGAGCGATTTTTTAATAAGATTTGTTTTCATTTTGATTGTTTTTTAAAATTTGAAATATTTTTATTTATTGCGATTCAAGAGTAAGACGTCATGCAGATTGTTAATGTTACAGGACGGCAGTTAATAATTTGTTAAGCGATTTTTTATTATTTTTTTGAATAGACATGAGTTTAGCTGTATGCAGATTTTACCCGCATATATTAAGATAATACAATATATATAAGTTTGAAGTTTTTAAAAGTGGGAGTACAGTAATGTCAGTATAAAATCTGAAAACCTGTACTCCCTTTAACTGTGATAAAAAACCTGATAATTATTTAAAATAAACTGAATTAAAATGTTACCGAATGATTAAGATAAGAGACTATTTATTTTCTGTTATCTTTTGCATCTATTACAACACCATCACCATCAATTCTGATTTTAACATCTTTATTGTCCCAATTAATGGTATCCTTATCCGTTCCAACTGAAATAGTTTTACCATTCACCTTTACTTTTACCTTTTCATTATCATTATCTGAAGATGTATTTTCAAGGTTACATCCTACACACTCGAGTCCGTTTTCTGTCATTGTCCATGTTTTGCCAACCATATCACGGTCCCAGGTATTTGTTACATTTTTAATGTCGTAAATGATATCATCAATAAATCTTCCAAGGTGTACACTTTTTCCAATTGGAACTTTCAATACAAGCTGCACTTTCTGTCCTCTGAATTTATCTCCTTTTACAATTTGATAATTCTTTCCGATTTTTATGAGAGAGTCTTGTTGAACAAGTTTAAAATTCACTCTCCTTGCATGGTTCATGGCCATCTTGCGGTCCTTTCCTCTTGATGAAATGATCTGCATTAATTCAAATTCATTTCCTGATGAACGAACCACATCAACTTTTACATTGTCAATATATAAAGTATCATCATGAAGATCACTTATTGAAAAGTCACTGTTCATTCTCCAGTTATGATTGTAATAGGACTCATCACGGTAAGATTCATTATCCAATAAATCAAGATAAATTGTATTACCGCCTGGTTGAGCAATTGGTATATTCTGTCTTACAGATTCTTTCTCTCTGAATTCTCTTGAAATATCTGATGCTGTATATATACCGAATATTAATCCAATGGCAATCAGAATTCCAAAACTCATATTAAGATACCTGTTTTCTGATTTAATATTAAATACCAGTTTAATCAGTTTGTAAATCAGCATTAGTAAAGGAATTCCTAAAACAAGCACTGCAGAAATAATTACCAGCCAGCGTTGAGAAGGGGACAATAGAAAATCAATTGCTCCATCAGGAATATCGGAGAAATTTCCAAGACCTGCTACAGTCAATGATCCCATGAATAATGCAATCAAAACTAAAAATATAACAAACAATATGAGAAAGAGAAATGCTTTTCCAATAAACCTGATGAGTACTATTAATATTTCACCAAGACCTTCAAAGAAACGGGCAACCGCACTTTTACTACTGCTTACACGAAAGGGATTATCACCCATGCGCTGCTTGATGTCTTGTACTTCTTCTTCCAGCGTCTTTTTTATTGTGTTGATATTAACCGGCTGTCCTTTCATCTCCAGCTTTTCAGCAGTTGACTGAGCTTTCGGAATAATTAATACAAGTATTATATATACAAGTAATGTTGTACCGAAAGAAATAAATACGGATGCTGCGAAAACCAATCGTAACCAGATAGGATCAGTTCCTATATAATGACTGAAGCCACTACATACTCCGCCTATTACTTTATCATCAGCATCTCTGTAAAGACGACGATATGCACTGCGTTCTGCTGCTGTATATGGAATTTTACCTTCAGCTTTTGCTCTTGCATTATTATCTTCGTCTTCACCCGCAACCTGCTCCGGACGTCCCATATTATTGATCACGTGTTCCACATCATCATCAGTTACAACTTGTCTGGCTGTACCCAGCCTTTCACTGAACATTTCTGCCATTCGTGATTCAATGTCCTGGATGATTTCATCTCTTCCATCTGACGATGTAAAATACCCCCTGATTGCTTCCAGGTATTTTTTCATTTTTTCGTAGGCAAGCTCTTCGATATGAAAAACCATGCCCCCTATGTTTACTGTTACAGTCTTATTCATTGTTGGAAGTTTTTAAGGTGGTTTGGTTAACAGCTTCTACCAATTCATTCCAGGTAGCATTTAATTCATTTAGAAATTGTTCTCCAATCGGAGTTAGTTTATAATATTTGCGTGGTGGTCCGCCTGTGGATTCTTTCCAGGTATACGACAGCAGACCCTGGTTTTTCAAACGCGTGAGGAGCGGGTAGAGGGTACCCTCCACAACCATCAGTTTGGCATCTTTCATCATACCAATAATGTCGCTTGGATAAGCTTCACCACGTGATATAATGCTGAGTATGCAAAACTCCAGAACGCCTTTCCGCATTTGTGCCTGGGTGTTTTCGAGATTACTCATTTTTTATTTTTTCGTTTAAACTGTGAACCGTTATTTGTAAATCTGAATCGCATAAGAATTTACAAACAGTATTCGGTGATGCAAATATATAGTCTTAAACTAGTACCTTGCAACACATAGTACTACTTAATTTTTAACGTGTTGATTACCAGTGCAAATATTTTTTACGAACCCTGCAAAACCTTAAAAAGCAGGTTGGATTTTAGTTTTTATCCAGGAAGCAACTAAAATTTTCAAATATTTCTGAATAAATCGAAGGTCAGTCTCCCATTGAATTTAATCTGGCAATGATTAAGAATCGTTTATTAACTTTGTTTAGATAGAGCAACCTGTTTTTTTATGTCGCAAACAGTATTTCATTTTAAACATTTTACCATTCACCAGGAACGTTGTGCAATGAAGGTAGGAACCGATGGTGTTTTACTGGGTGCATGGACAAATCCAAAATGTGCAAAGAGAATTCTTGATATCGGAACAGGAACAGGGTTAATAGCATTGATGCTTGCACAAAAATCGGATGCAAGAATTGATGCAATTGATATTGATGAAAACAGTTGTTCGCAAGCCGGAGAAAATATCCGTGCATCGCAATGGAATGAACGAGTGAATGTGCATCATTGTTCTTTACAGTTATATATATTAAGCTCATCGGAAAAATATGATCTTATTGTGAGTAATCCTCCTTATTTTATTGATGCTTACAAAGCACATGATTCATCACGTAATCTTGCACGACAGGCTGATACAGCTTTAAGTTTTGATGAGTTGATTCTGGGAGTGAAAGCAGCTATGAAAGAGGATGGCAGGTTCTGCGTAATTCTTCCATGCAAGGAAGGTGTTTATTTTAAATCGAAAGCTGCAATTGCAGGATTATATTGCAACATCATCACCCATGTTAAAACACGAAGTGACCGACATGAAAAAAGAGTCATTATGGAATATTCTTTTCATAAAGAAAATCTTATAGAAAATGAATTGATCATTCATGATGAGGAATTAAAATTTACTGAACATTATATAAACCTGACGCGTGATTTTTATCCATCTTTCAGTTAATATATATTGCAGAAAAACGTTTCCACAATTTTATTGATAATTAAATGAAAGAAAAACAGATTGAAGGTATTCTTGCTCCTCCTGCACCTCATATGGTAGGTGATGGTTTTCGTGTACATAATTTTTTTCCGGGAGGATATAATATGGGACAATACAGGATGAGTCCTTTTTTTTTACTTGATTATAATTCACTTATTGATTTCAGCGCACGTGCAACTCCACGAGGAGTAGGAGTGCATCCTCACAGAGGATTTGAAACAGTAACCATTGCATTCAAAGGAAAAGTAGCTCATCATGACAGTTATGGAAACAGTGGTGTTATTGGAGAAGGTGATGTACAATGGATGACTGCTGGTTCGGGAGTGTTGCATAAGGAATATCATGAGGAAGAATACAGCAAAACCGGTGGCCCTTTTCAGATGGTGCAGTTATGGGTGAATCTGCCGGCTGCATTTAAAATGACAACGCCAAAATATCAGACTATAACTCATGATCAAATGGGGAAGTATGAAAATCCTGATAAAACAGTTTTGGTAAATGTAATTGCCGGTGCATTTAAAAATGTAAAAGGACCCGCATCTACTTTCACACCGATAGAAATGTACATCATCAATTTAAAAAAAGATGCAGGAATTGATTTTACATTACCTGAAAATTTTAATTCTGCAATGTTGATTGTTAAAGGAAGTTGCAAAGTAAACAATGGTGAAATTGCTGAACCGGATCATTTTGTTATATTCAGGAATGATGGTGAACAGATCGTTATTAATGCAACGGAGGATTGCACAGTTCTTGTTTTGAGTGGTGAACCAATTAAGGAAACAATAGTTGCTTATGGTCCTTTCCTGATGAATACAAAGGACGAAATTAAAAAAGCTTATGAAGATGTGAATGCAGGATTGTTTGGTGTGCTTGAAGAATAACAGCAGTTATATATTACGATTATGAAATAAATTCAGATTGTTTTTTCTGAAAATGTTATTCCCATTGAATCCAATTCACGCAATACCGGTATATATATATCTTTATGTGTAGGAAGATGAACTCCTGTTAAACTGATTTTCCCTTTCAACAATAAGCGGGCAACAATTCCAAGTGGATAACCTACTGTTTTTGCCATTGCTGTCTGAACCTGGTCATTACCTTTTACAACTAATGATGATGTTAACCGATGTGCTTTTCCTGATTGAAGATAATCAACAAGATGAACCATTACAATCATGTCCTTATCATCTTTTTTCAGCACCCATTTTTGCTCCAGCAGATGTTGAAGTATCATTGCTGCAGTTGCATTCTTTAAACCGGTTTTTTTATCATCAAAAATTCCTGTTGATTTAAGCATCAGCATTTCTTTACTGTCAATTTCACAATGCAGAAAATCAGACATAGACTGTTCAACAGAATTAGATTTTGTATCTGAAGGTAAAAACGATTGAACAAGTTCTTTGTAACTCAGTGTTTCGCTATTTTCAATGATGCAATTATCATCCGTTAATCCTAACTGCACAAATGCATCCCACGCTTTACAAAATCCTTCGTGGCGCAAAGTACCTCTGAGTAATGTTGGTATATGATCAATTTTATAATGTTTACGATAAGCTAGTGAATCCCGGTTTGCATATCCTTCAAACTTTCCTGCATTTTCAATTTCTATTGTTTCCAATTGGCGGAACAAACGGTTGTACGGAATATAATGATACCTGCCATTCTCAATATATTTAGCAGTTCCCTGTCCGGCAAGTATTACGTTCTTCGGATTCCACGTAAATTTATAACCCCAGAGATTATCAACATACTCAGGTGCAATCAATCCTCCTGTATATGATTTGAAGGAAGTTAACTCCGCACCATTTTCAAGCAGACGATGAAAAATTTCCATAGCTGACATATGATCAATTCCCGGATCCAGACCACATTCATTTAAAAGTAACACACCGTTGTTAACAGCGCTTTCGTTAAGTGCTTCAATGGCCGGAGAAATATAACTTGCCGTTACCATTGGTTTTTTCAACGACACACAATCACCGGCAGCTACAATGTGCAATGCCGGTGGAAGCAGTGAAATCACAATATCAGACGCTTCAATTATTTTCCTGCGATACTCATCATTATTAATATCAAGTGCCATGGCCACTGAATGCGGATGATTCCCGGTTTTCTGAACGGCCAGCTCTTGTGAAAGGTCTGCAACTGTAAGGAGATAATTGTCAGAAGCAGCATGTTTTAAGAGGTAGTTGA
>JBDTVD010000105.1:0-10466 GCA_040007375.1 Bacteroidota bacterium
TTGCCCTGGAGAAAAACCTGATGAGCAATCTTCCTCAAAAATCCATTGAAATGGAAACGTATGCAAAAGCACTCATCCAGGATTATTTTCATTCGCTGAATAAAAATTCGTTGTGCAAATAAATTTAAAAGCCATTTCGAAAATCTTTTTTTAAAGCCTCCCCTCCGATCCACTCCGCAGAGAGGAAGTAAGTGGCATTTTCAAAATGGCTTTTGCAAATTCTCCTTCAATTTATAATTTTGAATTTTGAATTTATAATTCCCTTAGTAGCCGTATTTTTCCTTCCAGCGCAATTTTAAAAACTTACGCATTTCTTCTTCTCTTGCATTTTTCCCGGGATTATAAAAAACGGAACCTTTAATTGCATCAGGTAAATATTCCAATTCGATAAAATTTAATTCATGATTGTGTGCATAATCATAATCACGTCCATAATTTAATTGTTTCATCAGCTTCGTTGGTGCATTGCGCAGATGAAGTGGAACAGGAAGATCACCGGTCTTGTGCACTTTTGCCAATGCATTTTCAATCCCCATGTAACTGGCATTGCTCTTTGCTGATGATGCAAGATACGTAACAGTCTGCGCTAAAATAATTCTGCACTCAGGATAACCAATCATCTCCACTGCCTGGAAACAACTTGTTGCAAGAACCAATGCATTCGGATTTGCATTACCAATATCCTCACTGGCAAGAATCAACATTCTGCGGGCAATAAAACGTGGATCTTCTCCACCTTCAATCATTCGTGCCAGCCAGTACAATGCAGCATTAGGATCACTTCCACGCATAGACTTAATAAAAGCAGAAATAATATCGTAATGCTGTTCACCACCTTTATCATAAAAAGCCATTTTATGCTGAACAACATCCTGCACTTTTGCATTGGTAATTACAGCCGGTGTTTCACTATCAGAATTTACAACGAGCTCCAGAATATTTAAAAGCTTTCGTGCATCACCACCACTTAAAGCAAACAGTGCATCTTCTTCCTGCACAATAACTTTTCTTTCTGCAAGAATTTTATCTTTCTTAATTGCAGTATGAACCAATTTAACAAGATCATCTTTCTCAAGGCCATTTAATATATATACCTGGCATCTTGACAATAACGGTTGAATTACTTCGAAAGCAGGATTTTCAGTTGTAGCACCGATTAAAGTAATAATTCCCTTTTCAACTGCTCCTAATAATGAATCCTGTTGCGACTTATTAAACCGGTGAATTTCATCAATAAATAAAATAGCTTTACCTTCTTCCTTAGCCTGTGCAATAACTTCACGCACATCTTTCACTCCACTGCTGATGGCACTCAGCGAAAAAACAGGAAGCCCTGCATTTTTAGATAATATATATGCTAATGTTGTTTTACCAACTCCGGGAGGTCCCCATAAAATCATGCTGGGTAAAACACCGGAATTCAACAGCCGTTTAAAAACACCATTTTCTCCTGTGAGATGATCCTGTCCGACAATGTCACCCAGTTCAATCGGTCGTAGCCGTTCAGCTAAAGGTGGTAATGGTAAACTCATTTATTAGCCTTACTTCAAAATACTTTTTACTGTTACTTCAATTCTGTTATTCACCTGGTGATCTTCATCAATACATAAAATACCGTTAATGCAATTATTAAGCAGTTTTGTTTCACCATACCCTTTTGCAATCAGGCGATGTGATTTAATTCCGCGCGTAATAAGATATTGCATTACCAGTTCTGCTCTTTTCTGTGTGAGTTTAAGGTTATCACTATCGCTGCCACGTGAATCAGTATATGAACCAATTTCCACCTGCAGTCCCGGATTATCTTCAAGCAACTGATACAATGATTCCAATGAATCAACTGATTCCTTTTTCAACTGCCAGTCTTTCTTTTTAAAATCAATTCCTCTATATATAACCGGCTTTCCAATATATATCCTGTCCAGAGATACACTTACGGGAATTTCTTCTGACAATCTTCTTCCTTTTGTTGTAAGTTGCAACTTCTTTGTATAGTAATCTTTATTATTAAAAAGGAATTCATAATCCTTATTATGACTCAATTTTAAACTTACTCTACCCAGTCCCATTACATTTAATGACGTATCACGTTTACCATTTGTAAATACTGTTATCTCTGTGTTCTGTGTTGATGTACTTAAGTCAGCTGCGGTAAGACTGATAATTGCAGCAAGATGAGGTTGATTCCTGGAGAAAGAAAATATTTTATCTACACCCGCAATACGGTTGGAACTAAAAAATCCGGTCCGGTCCAATGAATCAATAATAAATCCGAAATCATCATGTGATGAACTTATAGGAACATTCAGGTTTTCCACATCACTCCACTCATCATTTGATTTATGCGAAACGTAAACATCCAATCCTCCCATTCCCAAATGACCATCTGAAGAAAAATAAATTGTTGAATCGTTTTGTAGAAAAGGGAAAACTTCATTGCCATCAGTATTTACTTTCGGTCCGAGGTTTACTGGTTGGCTCCAGCTATTTCCACCTTGCCAGCGCACCATATATATATCCATCCTGCCATAGCCCCAGGGAATATCAGAAGAAAAATAAACAACAGTTCCATCACTGTTTATAGCAGGATGACAAATGGAATACTCTTCACTGTTAAATGTCAGAGGAGGATCAATTTTCCAAGCACCATCTTCGGTGTGCGCTTTATATATTTTCAGGACGTTAACATTTTTTTTATTCTTTTCTACTTTACTACTCATATAATTATTACGCGTAAAGTACATCGTATTAAAATCCTTTGTAAAAACAAGAGGCCCTTCATTAAAACGTCCGTTCACTTCACCACGCAAAGGTTCCGGATCAATCCAGTTTCCTTTATCCGTACGCTGCGCATAAAACATATCGAGATATCTTTTACCAGTCCAGTCGGATTTACTTTTACTTAATCCTTTAAAACTTTTATCAGAAAGAAATACAATACCTGAATGATAATAAGCAGGGCTGAAATTATCCTCACCCAAACTATTAAAACGCAATTGCTGGATGGAATATAAAGACGTATCTGTATAAAACTGCTGCATAGAATCACAGGAAGCAAGTAACCGTTGTGCTCTAAAATCATTACGGTTTAATTCGAGATATTCAGTAAAATATTGTTTTGCTTCTTCACATTTTCCATTTTTCATCATGGCAACTGCGAGATAGTATTTCCATTTCGGTTGTGCATCCGGTAACTTTATTGCTTTCTTATACCAGTACTCAGCTTTAATATCATTACCTGTTAAACGATAACAATCAGCGAGTGGTGGAATGGCATCTGTTACATTTTTTTTCTGCAATACCCATTCGTAATCTTTAATAGCTTCTGCATATGCAAACTGCTGGTAATTTTCATTTGCAGTTCGCAGACGAATAGACAGGCAGCTACTCAGCAGCATCATTACTACCAGTGAAAACACTATAATTTTTCCAGTTGACTTCATCAGAAATAACGTGGTGTTTTCATTTTTAAAACATCATATCCAAAGTCGTAACCAATCATTATTTCATGCGAACCGGACTCGTAAGTACGCAGTTTATTTAATGTATAATCATATGAGTATCCTATGCGGAACTTTCTGTTCACCTGGTATTCAATTAAAGCAACGATAGCATCACTGCTGCGATACGATGCACCAACCCAGAAAATATCATTAATCAATACATTCATATTTAAATCAAATTGCATAGGGCCGCCTTTTTCATATTTAATAAGGAATGACGGT
Source organism: Bacteroidota bacterium (assembly GCA_040007375.1). GTDB lineage: Bacteria > Bacteroidota > Bacteroidia > AKYH767-A > OLB10 > JANOXC01. Next base: position 3,726 of record JBDTVD010000105.1, read on the forward strand.
TTCAGTTTAAAATCTCTTTCTGTTTCAATCACATAACCTGCAGTAAGCAGATATCTCCTGTTGTACTGATAAATTACAGTATCCGACTTCACTGAAAATCTTTCATTCTTATTATAACTGATCAGGCTTGGCACAGAAAATCCTGCATAGAATAATGGTTCGTAATAATAAGCCCCTACACCTACATTTGGTAAAACATTGCTGTAGGAATTATATATAAACACCTGGTCCTGTGGATCCCAGTAACGGAGATTAACCAAATCAGATTTAAAATAATTCATTCCGAACTGCATACCGAAAGAAAATTTTCCATCAGGCATTGGCAGCTGATAAGAAAAACTACCATACAAATCTGTTTCACTGGTAACACCGATTTTATCTTTCAGCAAATACAAACCTAATCCTACTTTTTTACTTTTTAATGGACCATGAATACTGAGTGTTTGTGTAGAAGGAGCTCCATCAAGTCCAACCCATTGTTTACGGTACATCATTGCTGAACTTACATATTCTTTTGTTCCTGCATAAGCAGGGTTGAGCAGTAATCCGTTAAACATGTAATGACTCTGCACAGGAGTTTGCTGAGCATGCATGTTACTGCCTGTTGCAACAAGCACCAACAATATATATACAACTATTTTAACAGCTCTCATCTTCTTACGTCAACAAATCCTTTAAACACTTCTCTTACTCCCTGTACATTTAATATATAGAAATAGGTACCATCAGGAATATCATCATTATCATTATTTACTCCATTCCATTCATTCAGGTAATTTGATTTACTGTATACTTCCACTCCCCATCTATCGAAAACAGTAAGTTTATTTTCTCTGAAATCTTCAATTCCTTTCACCACAAAGAAATCATTAAATCCATCTCCGTTCGGAGAAAATGCACTTGGGAGTTCTATCAGTGAAAGACAGTTAACAGAATCCAGCTGGTAAACAAGTACTGTATCACTATCAATACAATTACCGTTTTTAATAGTCCATACAAAATTATTTATGCCCAATGAAAGTTCATTTACAACAGTAACAGCACTCCCTGTATCAGCAATGATTCCTGATCCTGAAAGTAACATCCAGTAACCTGTTCCGAAATTAGGTTGCGTTGCATCCAGCGCATACACTTCACCACACAAATCTGTTTTATCAGTTCCTGCATTTGCTGTGATAGAATCCTTAACAGTAACTATCAAACTATCACTTACAGGGCAATCTCCACTAAGCTGAGAAACAGTCCAGGTTAAAATAAGATCACCAACAGTAAGATTAGTTGCAACCGTATTATTTACAGATGCATCAACAAATCCAACTGATGAACCTGGCTGTGCACTCCAGTGACCTAATAGATTTGCAGCAACACTATCAGCAAACAATGTTAATGTATCAACACCGCATACAGTAATATCTGCACCTGCAAATGCAATGATCTGCGGTGGTTGTGTAAGCACAATTGTATCGTACGCCTGGCATGCTCTCGAATCACGGATTACGAGGGAATAACTTCCGGCAGTTAAATTATTTATATCCTCATTGTTTGATCCTGTTGACCATATATATATATAAGGTGGTGTTCCTCCTGTAACTGTAACATCAATGGAGCCGTCAGCAGTCTGGAAGCAGGTGAGATTATAAGGAGGATTATATTGTGAGAGTGCAGCGTTAATTACAAAATCAGGAGGATCAGTAATATTTATTGAACGGATAACCTGGCAATTGGCAGCATCTGCTACTGAAACAGTATATGTATTTGCGGAGAGATTATTTACAGAAGATTGATTGGAAGAAACATTTGTCCATGTATAAGTTAACGGTGCCACACCACCAGTTGCAGCAATTGTAATTGAACCATTGTTTCCACCAGGACAGGTAATCAATGTGGAATCAACAGCTGTTATTACAGGGCCGCCAAGATCACTGATGTTTGCGATGTGAGAAACAGTACAACCGGAAAAATCGGTAACAGTTACGGTATAACTTCCTGCAGAAAGATTAAAGATTGTATCATTAAGAGCACCGTTTGACCATTGATAATTATATGGTGCTGTTCCACCAGTTGCAGATGCGATGATAGTTCCGTTGGATTGCCCGCAATTTGTATTATTTAACAGAGGAAAATTTACAAGAATTTCAGAAGGTTCATTAATTGTATATTGTGCATTGCTGCTGCATCCGGTTGAATCAGCAATAATAACATTATATATACCAGGAGGTAATGCGGAAACATCCTGGGTTGTCTGCAAAATTCCCTGCCAGAAATAAGTATAAGGTCCAACACCACCACTTACATCAATATCAATTGATCCATTTGCAGCATCGAAACAAGTTACATCACTTAATGAAATCAAAGTGATTACCGGTGCACCACTATTAACAAGAACAAATGACGAATCGAATGTGCAGAGATTTACATCAGTAATAGTTACAGTATATGCCTGACCTGCACTCAGTCCGGAATTTCCTGAAGATATAACACCATTCGACCACAAGTAGGTATATGCAGGACTGCCACCGGAAGGAGTAACAACGATTGCACCGTTGGAAAGAAAACAGGTTGGATTAACAACTACAGCAGTAAGACTCATTGGCACCGGTTCTGTAATAGTATCTGTAAAAATTCCATTACAACCATTGTTATCAGTAACTGTTAGTGTATATATACCAGGTGCAAGACCTGAAATATTTTGTGTGGTTTGTGCATTTGACCAAAGGAATGAATAAGGGCCAACACCACCGTTTATATTCACATTGATAAAACCATTGTTGCCACCTGAACACAACACCATCATATGAGAAGCAAGAGTTACCTGTGGTCCATTAAGATTACCAACAATAACAACTGCCTGCATAGTACAGAAAGCAGCATCAGTAACAGTTAAAGTATATGTACCTGAATATAGATTATTGATGGAAGAAGTGGTTTTCCCATTCGACCATAAGTACGTAAATCCACCAGTTCCCCCGCCAACAGTTGTGTTTATACTTCCAGTTGAATCGCCGCAAGCAGCATCAACAACAGTGTAATTAATATTGATTGCAGCAGCTTCATTAATAAATGAAGTAAGCGTATCTCCACAACCTGCAAAGTCAGTAACAATAACCGTGTAGTTTCCACCACTCACTCCTGTAAGATCTTCAGAAGAACTACTATTCGACCAGATATAATTAAATGGCAGCGTTCCTCCTGTTACAGTGATATATATTCCACCATCAGTGGCACCATTGCAACTTACATTTTTAATACTGTCGAGTGCAATAGATGGAGAAGGTTGCGAATTAACAGTTACAGTAAACACTTTACTACAGAAGTTGGCATCAGTAACTGTAACTGTATATATATTACCGGAAAGTGAATCAGCAGTAAGTCCTGTATCACCGTTACTCCATAACAATGAATAACCAGGAGTACCACCGGTAACTGTAGCAGTAACAGAACCGTTGCTCAATCCACAGGAAGCATCAGCAGTTACAAATGATACGGCAAATGAATCAGGTTGATCTAACGTATACAGATCCGTTGCAGAACATCCGATATTATCAGTAACAGTGACTGTATATATTCCTGCAGACAGAGAATCAGCAATTCCTGTTACATCACCATTCGACCATAGTATAGTAAATGGAGGATTTGCTCCGGTGATATCAATTTCAAGAGTTCCATCTGATCCAGCATAACAGGATGGTTCCACCTGGTTTAATAATATAAATTGTGGTCCACCTAAACTAACGATGGTGACACTATCAGTAACCGTACAATTATGTGCATCTGTTATTGTAACTATAATAACTCCATTAATAAGAGAATCAGCGGTAATTCCTGTATCACCATTACTCCAGGTGATTGTATATGGAGCTGTGCCACCTGCGAGATTATTCACTGTTGCCGATCCATTACTTTGTCCGCAAGAAGCATTAACGCTGGTAAGATTATAAGTGAATGGTTGCGGACTGAAAACAGTATCGGAAAGAGTTGCCGTACAAAGATTAGCATCTGTAATTGTTACTGTATAAATTCCTGCTGCCACATTAATCAGATCCTGTTGAGTGGAATTATCAGACCACAGGTACTGGTAAGGGAACAATCCACCGGAAGGAGTTATATATATTGCACCGTTTGTACTGCCTATACAATTAACATCCGTAACAGAATCAACAACTGCAGATGGCCCGGGTGAATTTCCTATAAACACTGTGAACACAGAATCACAGGAATGATTATCAGTTACCGTAACAGTATATGTTCCTGACAACTGATTAAATATACTATCAGCAACAGATCCTGTATTCCACAAATAGGAATAGGGCGATGTACCGCCTGAAACAATTATCCGTGCAGATCCATTTGCAAGATTACAGGTAGAATTATTTACAGTAAATGTAGCAGACAATGGAATTGGTTGCTGAACAGTGAATGTGTCAATAAAACTGCATCCGACAGAATCAGTAATCTGGATTATGAAATCCCCGGCAGTGATACCTGAAATATCCTGTGTGATAATATTTCCCGGTGTCCAGTTATATATATAAGGAGGAATGCCACCTGTTACAGTAATATCAATAGCGCCATTACTTTCTCCGTTACAGTTAACATCTGTAATAATCACATTCGATATCACAGGTTGCCCGCTTGCAGGAACTGTTGTTGTAAAAATGATAGAACAATTTCTACTGTCGGTAACTGTTACTGTATAATTTCCGGCCGCCAGATTAACTGCGGTTTGTGTTGTTTGTCCGTTTGACCACAGATAAGTATAAAGCGGAGTTCCGCCAGCAGGATTAACTGTTGAACTTCCATTTGACACATTACATGATGCAGCAACATTTGTAAATGATCCAGATAATCCGGCAGCAGGTTGATTAACATTAAACACTGCAACATCCGTACAACCCAGGGAATCAGTTACAGTGATAGTATACTGCCCTGCAGGAATATTAATATTATCCTCAACCACTGCACCGTTCGACCATAAATAAGAGAATGGTGAGCTTCCGGAAATTACCAATATATATATATCACCATCAGTACCGCTAAAACAGGAAACAGAATTTGTTGAATCGGAAACAATAACAGGAGAAGGATGAGCAACGAGATCTGTATCTGCAGTTGCTGTGCAGTTATGAAGATCAGTTACCGTAACCGTATAATTTCCCGCTGCAAGTCCGTTGATAGTCTGAGTTACCTGTGCATTCGACCATAAATATTGATAAGGCGAAGTGCCTCCTGCCGGCAGTGCTGTTACAGAACCATTATTTAAACCACAGGATGGATCAATTTTATTAAAAGTTACACTTAGTAAAGCAGGTTCGCTTAAAGTGATAACAAGACTGTCAACACAAGCTATTGAATCAGTAACAGTAACTGTATAAGTTCCTGAAGGGAGGTTGGTGATATCCTGTGTTAGAGCGCCATTACTCCATTGATAAGTATAAGGTGAAACACCACCATTCACAGTTATATATATAGATCCGTTTGTTGAACCAAAACAGGATGGCGTAATAGATGAATCCAGAGTTATAGCAGGAGCTCCTGCATTGGCAACACCAACAATTCTCACTTGTTGGCAATTATTAACATCACTTATAGTTACCGTATACAATCCTGCAACAATATTATCATTTGTATTTGCTACAACACCATTATTCCATACATAATGCAATGCCCCAGTTCCTCCACTTGCATTAACAACAGCAGAGCCATTTGCATTACCACAACCGGCAGGGGCTGATGATGTAGTTACATCGATAACAGGTGGAGCTCCAACAATAAAAGACTGATTAACTGTACACGATGCAAGATCCGTAACAGTTACAGAATAATTTCCTTCAACCAGATTCAATCTGTCTTCAGAAGTATTTCCATCATTCCATAAATAAGTAAATCCAGGAGTTCCGCCACCGATGGTAATTGCAATTGATCCATCACTTCCACCGAAACAATTTACACTATCAACATTTGATGCAGCAATATTCGGATTGGTTGCACCGGCAATTGAAACAGCATCAGCAGCTGTGCAATTATTAGCATCAGTAACAGTAACTGTATATGTTGAATTACCTGCAACATTAATCAGGTTTTGTAAAGAAGATCCTGTACTCCATAAATAAGTATATGCTCCCGTTCCACCTGTTGCAGAAGATGACACAGTACCATTATTATTTCCGCATGTTGAAGGTGCTCCTGTTGCATCTGCTAACAGCTGAAGCGGCTGACGAACTGCAAAAGATTGTGAAACGGAACAACCAAGAATATCAGTAACTGTTACTGTATAATTTCCATTTATTAACCCTGTTCTGTCTTCCGAACCATTTCCATCATTCCATAAAAAAGAATTGATAAGTGAACCTCCGATTACTGTTATATTTATTGCACCATCACTTCCGTTAAAACAATTAATACTATCAACTGATGATGCAGTAATTGATGGTCCGAGAATATTACCAATGTTTGTTGTTTGTGTTGAAGTGCAGTTATTAATATCTGTAACTGTTACTGTGTATGTTCCTGCAGCAAGTAGAATTATTGTTTTAGTAGACTGACCATTACTCCACTGGTACGAATAATTTCCTGTACCACCGACTGGATTTGCCGTTGCTGATCCGTTACTTAATATACAGGCAGCATCACTTTTAGAAATACTTACTGTTAACTGAGATGGTTCTGCAATTACAAAAGAAGAAGAAGCTGTGCAGGTATTCTGATCAGTTACAGTAACAGTATATGTACCTGCTGTAAGTG
>JBDTVD010000106.1:0-10465 GCA_040007375.1 Bacteroidota bacterium
CTACATTGAAATGAATAAAACGGCCGGTCTCTTTGTTTAAACAATTTAATCCTCCTCCATTAGTGCCCAGCCATATATATTTTTCAGGATACTTAGGATCCAGTACAATTGAAAAAACAAGATCAATGCTCAGTGAATTTTTATCTCCCGGAACGTTATAGTAGTGCTTCCACTTTTCCGTCTTCCTGTTAAAATAAAACAGTCCATCCACAGTGCCGAGCCAGAATTCATCCTCATTTTCCTGGCATATATATTCGAGAAATTTATAGGGTGTAAGATTTATTTTTTTTACAGGATAAGGATATTCTTTTAAAACACCAGTTTCACTATCGAATCTGCAAAAAGAAAAACTCCCGCCAAACCATAAGTGATCATCCTTATCAATAAAAAGCGGAAAGCTGCCATTATAATTTTCTGAAATAACACCTGCTGTTTTAAGATCTTCTGATACTCTATATATCTTTGATGAATTAATAAAATAATCTCCCCTGCGTTTTTTTACTGCTATATCAGCACGACGAAATGGTTCCACTTTTGGAAGTTTACTCATAAAAGTAGTATCCAGTTCAAACTTTCCTGAAGTATTTTCCTTCAGCAACATAAGTTTTCCTTGTGCGATAACAAGCACTGATGTATCAGAAAGATTTGTCATCCATGAAATACTCGGAAGTGCCATCTCATGAAACCTTTCTGATTGCGGATTATATTTTAATATTCCGTATCCTTTTGTTCCGATCCATATTAATCCTGAACGATCCTGGAAAATAGTATTGGCATGATTCATCATGCGTATCTGATCCACTACTTTAGGACGTAATGTATAAGCAATCCGTGTAGATAAATCATACTGAATTACACTTTCATAATTTGCACTCCAGATTTTACCATCATTCTGTATAAATTGTGTGCGGTAAAAGGCAAATTGCGGTCTGCTGTTTTCGTGAAAGGTTATTTCATTTGTTTTTTCATCAACAATTGCTATATATCCTTTTTTCATCAGGTATAATTTATGATGAATGGTATCTTCCAGATAATTATATACAAACTCCAATCCTGCTGTTGATGGATATATATTATATAATTCCTCTTTTAATTTTACAGGATGGGATACAGCATTCGCTGTGGTGAAAATATTATATAACCCGTTAATTGTACATGCCCATAAAATCCCTCTTTTATCAATATAAAAAGTAGGTTCGAAATAACCTTTATTAGTTGTTTCATCGTAAAACAAAAAACATTCTTTTGAATGATCCTCATCAAAATATATATGCGTAAACGTTACTTTATTTTTTTTGAAGAAGGCATTTGAAGGCAGATCTTTATCATTCACTCCTGCAACTTCCTTTTTCTGTTCAATAACAATTTTATTTAAGCCGCTTGATGTGCCTGCCCATATTGCACCTGTTGGATCTTCCTGAACAGAAAGTATTCTGTTATTGCTGATGGAATTATCTGTTGATTCGTTGGTAAATCTGATGAATGATTCTGATTCCATAAGAAACAGATTCAGCCCGCTCAATCCTGTTCCGATCCAGAGTCTGCCTTTTGAATCTTCAGTGATGCTGGTGATGAGGTTACCGGAAATAGAATTGGGATTATTGGCATCATACCTGAATACGGTAAATTTATATCCATCAAAACGATTCAGTCCATCATTAGTACCGAACCACATAAATCCAAAATGATCCTGGAAGATGCAGTTGATCATTCCCTGCGATAATCCGTCGTTAATTGTAATCGCTTCTGTCTTTACATATTTTTCCTGAAAAGTCTGAGCAGTAGACCACTGACTGAAAAGCAGTAGTAAGATGATAGCCAACTGATGCTTTTTTTTCACTAGACCAAGATAGTAAATATAAGAGCTGATCAAAGTTTAGAGCGGTTGTTAATCAGCTTTCAAAATAGTTAAATTTAACGATTGCAGTTACGAAAAAGGTGGTGAACCTTTGCTGGTAATAATTTTAACCACCACATTACCCCATTTTCATGATGCAACATCTTCAGATTTCGCCTTATCCTGTGGTTGCAGGAGAAGAGTTTAAAGTTAAGATGGAACTTAGTTCAAAAGGTGAACTGATGTTTAATCTGAATAATATTATCGGAGAGAAAGTCTGCAAAAACAGCGTGGAAATACTGGAAACAGGAGTGCACGAAATACCATTTCAGCTTCCGAAAGGTTTGTATCCTGGTGTGTACTACCTGGTATTAGCACATTCAATGGGCGGCAAAGCAATATTAAAGGTGCTGGTGAATATGAATTGATATTAATAATGAAAAGAGCAAGTAAGATGAATTGCTGTTTTTAAAATAAATTGACGTTTAGTAGTTAACAGACGTCACCCAAAAAAAATTGTAGTTGATTGTCAGGTTAGGGCTTCCGAAAGGAGGCTCTTGCTATTTTCTAACAGGCGAATGGATTTTACACTATACAGGTAGTTAAAATTAACGATTGACTGGTAGTGTATTTCAGAAGAGATTTGCCTTATTCCTATAAAGCTTCATAATTCAATGACCAGATTACAAAATCTGCTAAATCAATATTCATATGGCCGCAACTCTGTCAGAGTTTCCGGCTACGATTTATTTTCCTATGATACCTTTTCTCAAACATTGATTTCTTTTACCGGTCTTTTAAATAATCAGATTAATAATATATATAATCAACACAAATCAATTACTGTGTTTTTTTCATCATTAACATTAAACAATAACCAAAGCAACCATCATCCGTTTCATCAGGATAACATTGCGGTGAGCACAGTATTATACTGCAACCAGGCATTGTTGAATAATAACAAAGAGTAAACACACACCTGCCAGAAAGGGTAATGAAAAATAGTTACCTGAACTGACAGCCTTATATATATACCAAAACAACAATTCATCTACGAAAAAAAATCAAACCTATGATACGTCACAATTACAAACGCCACCATTATTCATCAGGACGATTCCTGTTGAGTTTAATAGTTCTTGTTGCATTATTTCTGTTAGCCGGACTTACAGTTAATGCGCAATTATCCAACTTGCCTGTTACAGGGTATAATACAGATGTAGTATTAAATGGATCAGGAACAGCTCTTACATCTGTTACCGGAAATACTGCAACGGTAGATAATACTCCGGGTGGTTATTACTTTGCAGCATCTGACTGGAATTATACAGGAGCCTGTGCAGCGCTGACGAACTTTATGCCTGTATCCGGAACTGTTAATGCAAATGCAACAGTTGCGTCAGGACTCGTGTATACGCTTCAGCCTTATAGCGGAGTGAATGATTTACGTATTCCTGCAACAGGAAGCGGAACAACAGGAACAGGAACACTTACTTTAGTAACTCCAACCAAAGCTGCAACACTTTATCTTTTATGTACAGCAGGTGGAGCAAACATTACAAGTGGTATTACAGTTACTGTAACTTTTGCTGATGCATCAACTCAGGTGTTTTCAAACTTATCAGTGCTTGACTGGTTCACCAATACAAACCCTGCAATCGGAGGTGTTGGTCGTATTCAATCAACAGTGGTTACCTGTGCAACCACAACAACAGGTGGTCCTTATTTATTTGACATACCATTGGTAATAAGCGGAGCCAACTATTCAAAAAATATTGCAAGTATTACCATTGATAAAACAATTACAACAGGTATTATGAATGTGTTTGCTGTAGGTATGCAGGCCTTATGTGCTGTACCTGCTGCTCAGCCATCACTACCGGTTTTCGGAACTGTAACAACTGGATCTATTGCCGGATCATTTACTGCTGCTGCGGGTGCACCAAGTGGATACTTAGTGGTAAGATATCCTGCAGGTGCAACTGAAACTGCTCCTTCAGCAGGATCAACTTACATTGGTGGTCAATCAATCGGTGCAGGAACAGTTGTTCAATCATCAAATGCAACAAGTTTTAATGCTCTCGGATTAAGTGGAAGTACCTCTTACGATTTTTATGTTTATTCATACAATACTGGTGGAGCATGTGGTGGGCCTGTATATTTAACTACAGGAGGATTTTTCGGAACACAATCAACCAATGCATGTAGTGGTGTTTTGTCAGGCACCGTCTTAATTGGTTCGGGTTATTTAAATACACCTGCAAGCGGATATACATCAATAACAAATGCATTAGCAGATATTAATAGTGGCGGTGTTGCTGCATCAACCATACTGGAACTGCAACCTTCCTACACAACAGCATATGCTGCAGCAAATGAAACTTATCCAATCACCTTCCAGGGAAATCCCTGTATCACTGCTTTAAAAACATTGACTATACGTCCGGAAGCAAGTATTGTCACACCAATTGATTTCACAACCAACAATGTTGCAGGAACAATAATTTTCAATGGTGGTGGTAACATCACAATTGATGGTCGTCCTGGTGGAACAGGTTCAGCTTCTATGATCAATTTAGCAAACACCAATGCAGGTGCTTCACCTGCATTACAATTTATAAATGATGCTTCTTCTAATGTTGTAAAATATTGCAGTATTAAAAGTGTGAATACATCAGCAACATCAGGAACAATTGTATTTGGTGGAACCACAGGAATTTCAGGAAATGATAACAACACTATAGATAATTGCAACATCAGTGATGGAGCAACAACTCCTGTTAACGCAATCTATTCTGCAGGTCAATCATTACTTTCTGACAACAGCGGAAACAGCATCACCAACAACAATATATTTAACTACTTCAGTGCAACAGTTTCCAGTACAGGCCTTCTTTTAACATCATCAGGAAGTTCTGCATGGACAATCAGTGATAATAAATTTTATCAAACTGCAACACGACTTACAACATCGGCTAATGCAAATCATGGTGCAATAAGTGTGCAGTCAGGTAGTGGTTATACAATTACCAACAACACAATCGGTTTTGCAACATCAGGCGGAACAGGAACTACCAATTACATTGGTAACTCTGTAACACTTGCAGGATTCCCTACATCATATACAGTAACCGGTACAGCAGTTAATACGCGTTTCATTGGTATCAACTGTGCATTTACTGCAGCGGGAGCCGCTTCATCTATTCAGAATAATACCATTGCAGGAATTGCATTGTATACATCAAGTGGTGCAACTACTACTTTCGGAATATTGTGTGGTATACAGATTACAAGTGGCAATGCAAACATTGGAACTGTAACAGGAAATACTATCGGTGCAACAAGCGGACTTGCTTCATTATATACAACGTGTACAACATCAGGAGGAACTGTAGTTGGTATTTATGCAACAAGTGCAAACACCATAAACATTTCGAATAATACCATCGGCGCAATTGATGCATCAGGAAGTACTGCATCACTTAACGGTGGTGTAACAGGTATTGATGTTGCGGGAGCAGGAACATTTACTATAACCAATAACTTTTATGGAAATACTACTGCAGGAAATATCAGAACTGGTTTCATTCAAAACGGTGCTTCGTTAGGTGCAGGTGGAGCAACATTGACTTCTACAACAGGTGGAGCAAGTTCAATGACGGGTTTCAGAAGTTCAGCCACAGGAAGTGTATTAACTATAACAGGCAATACACTTCGCGGATTAATTACTTCCGGAACTGCTACTACACTAAATGGTATTATTAATTCAGGAGGTGCAGCATCAGCAATAAATCTGAATAACAATTTTCTGGGTACATCCACTTTAGGTTGGATAAATTATACTGTTGCTAACTCAGGTGCACTGACAGGAATTTCCAACACAGGTGGTGCTTCTAGCACTTCCCTGTCCATGAGCACCAATGATTTTCGCGGAATTGTTTACAACGTTCTTTCATCCGGATCACATACATATATATCAAACACATCCGCATCACCGGCTGTGCTTAATTATGATAACAATACATGGACTAACTTAAATGTTAATACTACAGGCAGCATTACATTTATTGCAGATGCAGCATCACATCCTTCAAACGTAGTTGAAACAATGAATGGAAATGCTATTGTAACTGCGTTTAACAAAGGTGGTGCAGGAGGTAGTATTACCATTAATACCACCAACGCCTCCACTTCAACCGGTGCATTGCAGACTTTCATGAATAACATATTCTCTAATATAACTTTTACCGGTGCAACAACTTTTGCAGGATATAACAATACAGATGGTGGAGCTCCTACCAAAACTGTAACCGGAAATACATTTAACAACATCACAGGAGGAACAAATCCGATTACCTGTATGCTTATTAATTTCATAGGTGGAGTGAGTTCATTCTCCAATAACACCGTGACGAATATTAGTGGTCAGGGTGCTATCACTGCAATGAGTTCAGGTACATCCGGTTCTTCAACATCTTTTGCAATATCAAACAACGTAATTAATAATCTGGTATCAACGGGAACAGGAGGATCGGTAACAGGATTATCAGTAGGGCATCCGGGAATTGCTACGTCTATCTCTAACAATACTATCAATACACTATCAACAACAGGAGGTTCTCTTGTAACTGGTATTTCAATAAACGGAGCAACTACAACCAACGTATTTAAAAATAAAATTTACGATTTATCCGGTTCTAATGCTTCCAGCACCATCAACGGTATTGCAGTTAGTTCAGGAACTTCAGTAAACATTTACAACAATCTTATCGGTGATTTAAGATTAACAGTTGCCAATGCGGCAAATCCTTTAATCGGATTGAACATTACAGGTGGTACAACTATCAATGTTTATTATAACACTGTCAGGTTATCAAACACTGGTGGTGTAACATTATTTGGTTCAAGTGCAGTAAATGCTTCTACTTCACCAAATATTACATTAAGAAATAATATTCTTATTAATACTTCAACTAATGTTGGTGCTGGTTTAACAGTTGCATACCGTCGTTCATCTACAACAATCAGTACCTACAATGCTGCATCCAATAACAATATATTTTATGCAGGTATTGGTGCAAACAATCATATATATACTGACGGAACCAACATTGATCAGAGTGTAGTTGCTTATAAAACAAGAGTTGCACCGAACGATGCGGGATCTGGAAGTGAAAATGTGGTATTCCTGAGTACAACAGGATCATCGGCAAACTTTTTACATGTTGATGGAACTGTTGCAAGTATATCAGAAAGTTTTGCTACAAACATTGCAACATTTACAGATGATTATGATGGTCATATCCGTTTTGGAAATGCCGGTTTCCCGGGTGGAAGTGTTGGTTTCCCGACAGGTGGAACTGCTCCTGATATTGGTGCTGATGAATATGATGGAACAGCAGTTGGTACTTTAGCTGCACCAACAACATTTGGTTCCAATACACCTACTACTTCCAGCTTCAACATTACATGGGATGATAATTCAGTTGGTGAAGCAGGATTTGTTGTAATGCGTTCATTAAATGTGGGTGGTCCTTTCATTACTGTTGCAACAGTTTCTACTACTACTGCAGCAACAACCGGAACAACTTACTCTTTAGCTCAAACAGGATTATTAGGAAACACTACTTACTATTATCAGATAACAGCTTCTAATATTTCTTCATCATCAATATTAACAGGAAGTGCAGCAACACTCGCTTGCGGCAGTGGTTATACAGGAACCATTACAGTTCCGAATGCAAACATGCCAACTATTAAAATTGCAGTTGACAGTTTAATTGCATACGGGTTAAACGGACCACTTGCTTTGGAATTAGATCCTTCTTATACAGGTGCAGGTGAAATTTACCCGATAACATTATCAAATACTATTGGTTGTGCAAATGCAACAAACATTTTAACGATCCGTCCTTCTGCAAGTGTTGTAACACCACTGGTTATTTCCAGCAACAATGCAACTGCTACTATTGATATTAATGCAGGTATTTATATTACTATCGACGGTCGTCCGGGTGGTTCAGGTGCACCATTAATGTTATCTATCAGAAATACATCAGGTGCCGGAATCAGCACAGTACGTTTAATTAATGAAGCAAGCAATAACACACTTCAATATTGTGACCTGCAAGGAGCAAGTGTTACCACTGCAAATCCAACCACATCAGGTATTGTATTCATAGGTTCTACTACCGGTTTATTTGGAAATGATAATAACACCGTTTCAAATTGTGATATACATCCTGTATCAGCAACAGCTGTAGTAACAGGAAGTATCGGAACAACAACACTTACTGTAACTGCCGTTAGTTCCGGTACATTATCAATCGGCCAGGTACTTACAGGAACAGGAGTTACACAGGGAACAACTATTACTGCATTAGGAACAGGAACGGGCGGTACAGGAACATACACTGTAAGTACTTCACAAACTGTTGCGAGTACAACTATTACAGGAAGCAGCATGGCTACGATCGGAGTTGGTGCTAACAACAACAAAGCTATCGGAACACTTTCTGATAACGACAATATCAGCATCACAGGATGTAATATATATAACATCTTCAACTTATCCACTACATCAAATCCTGCAACTGCTATAAAAATTGACCAGGGTAATAACAGCAATTCAATTACCAACAACCATATATATGCAACTGTACCGATGTCGTTTGCAACAGCAAATATTGGTGCATACAGAGCATTATGGTTAAATACGAATTCATCCGGAGCAGCTATCAGTTATGCAAGTGGTAACACTGTAACAGGAAACTATTTCGGTGGAACAAATGCTGCAGGTACAGGAATTATGACTTTCACAGGCGCAAGTATCAGTGCTTATGTTGGAATGGATATTTCTGTTGGTAACGGAGCAGCAACAACTGTTAATAATAATACCATCACAAATATTTCTTATACCACTGCAAGTATTGCAACAATAACAACAGGTCATTGGACAGGTATCAGTGTTAACTATGGTAACGTAACACAAATCAATAACAATATAATTGGTAGTAGTGATGGAAGTAAAACAGTTTCTGTAATTTCTACAGGAACAACATCAGGTACATTAATCAACGGTATCCGAATTGGTGGAGGAATTTTATCTAATGCGATATCAGGTAATACAATTGGATATATATCCGGTAACATGACTGGTAACACATCGGCACATACTATCAATGCAATTCTTTTAAACGGTGGAACCACTACTCTATCAATTACAGGTAATACCATTTTAAACCTTACATCAGGAACCAGTACAACAACTGCTACAGGAGCAGCGCAGGTTATTGGTATTTCAACAACAGTTACCAATGTTACTCCAACGATTACAGGAAACAGCATTCATGATCTTTACAACTTTGCTGTTAGCGGAAATACAGGAGCATCAAGTTCTGTAATGGGAATTAACTTAAGCGGTACAGGTATCAGCACAGCATGCAACATTTCGAATAACACTATATATAATTTAAGAAGTACTGCAACGAGCACTTCAACATCTTTTGCTCCGTCGATTCATGGTATCTTCCTGAATTCCGGTACAGGAGCAACTGTTACTGCTAATGCAAACTTTATTCACTCGTTCTCTGTTCCAAACTGGATTCCATCAGGAACAACAACAGGTAACCCTGTATTTGCAGGTATAACTACCAACACAGGTGCAACTGCAACACTTACCAATAACATGATCCGTTTAGGAGTAGATGGAAGCGGTAATTCAGTTACTCAACCTGTATCATTCAGAGGTATTAACAGATCAGCAACATCAGGTACATTCAATATCTATAACAACTCTATATATATAGGTGGTACAGGAGTATCAGCTTCAACAACAAATACACAAACGGCTGCACTTCACAGAGCAGGAACAGCGACTGCTGACGATATCAGAAATAACATATTTGCCAACGTAAGGGAAAATGCAACAACAGGATTTAAAAATTATTCTATATATCTTGGAACAAACTCTGCATTAACCCTTGATTTCAACGTTTATCAATTTAACGGTACTACAACAAACCTGTTCAGTTTTAACGGAACTGCAGATGTGCCTGTATTCAGTCCGGCATGGGTAACAGGTGATATCAATAGTTACAGTGGTAATCCTCAATATTTAACTCCGGCAGGAACTTCAGCGACTGTAGATCTTCATATCAACCCTGCTGTATCAACACCTGTTGAGCAGGGAGGTTTTCCTTTTGCAACTGTATTAACAGATTATGATAATGATACGCGCTCCGCATTCACACCAACTGATATTGGTGCTGATGCAGGAAACTTCACTCCACTGAATCCATGCTCCGGAACACCTGCAACAATTGCTGTTGCATTTACTAATAACACAGGTATCTGTAATTCGGGTTCTAAAACTATTTACCTGTCAGGCTTCACTGTTCAGCCAGGTTATACTTACCAGTGGCAGGAATCAGTTGGAGGAACACCAGGTTCCTTTGCTGATGTAACAACTGGTACAGGTGGAACATCATTAAGCTATACAACAGCAACATTAACTTCTTCTATATATTATCATTGTATAGTAACATGTTCCAACGGTGGTGCAACAACTACATCTGATTCTATTGCTGTAATTGTTAATCCTACTCCTGTTGTTACACTTTCTCCGGC